>JALZFP010000262.1 GCA_030861485.1 Actinomycetota bacterium
ACGCTCCCGATGCTCTTTTCGGCGAACGAGGAGGGGGACCTTGAGAAGGCGCTAGAAGCGCTGTGCGAGAGGGCCGAGGAGGCGGTCATAGAGGGCTCAACGGTCCTTATCCTGAGCGACAGGGGCATAAGCGCGGAGCAGGCCCCCATACCGAGCCTGCTCGCAACGGCCGCCGTCCACCACCACCTGGTGCGGGCGGGCATCCGTACCCGGACGACTTTGATCGTCGAGACGGCCGAGGCCCGGGAGGGGCACCACTTTGCTCTGCTCGTCGGCTACGGGGCGAGCGCGGTCAACCCCTACCTGGCCTTCGAGACCATAGAGGACATGGTCGAGACCGGGCTCGTGGGTGACGTCACGCCGGAGGAGGCATCCAAAAACTTTATCAAGGCCAACGAGAAGGCGCTCTTGAAGATTATCTCCAAGATGGGCATCTCGACCTTGTTCTCGTACTGCGGAGCCCAGATCTTCGAGGCTGTAGGCCTAAGCGACGAGGTGATCGAGAAACACTTCACCCGCACGCCCTCACGCATCGGGGGTATAGGCTTGGAGGAGATTGGGCGGGAGGTCCTCGGGCGCCACCGGCGGGCCTTCTCGAAGATAGAGGACGGCCCCGAGGAACTCGAGGTCGGGGGCGAGTACCAGTTCCGGGTGCAAGGCGCCCCCCACCAGTGGAACCAGCACAGCATCGTGCCCCTACAAAGGGCCGTCGAGACGGGAGATTTCGAGACCTACAAGCAGTACTCGGACTACTTCAACAAGCGCAGCGAGAACCTCTTCACCCTGCGCGGTCTATTCGACTTCCACCGGGATCCCATTCCGTTAGAGGAGGTCGAGCCGGCCAAGGAGATTGTCAAGCGCTTTGCTACGGGGGCCATATCCTTCGGCTCCATCTCCAAGGAGACACATGAGACCCTTGCGATAGCCATGAACCGTATCGGCGGCAAGTCGAATACGGGCGAGGGCGGGGAGGATTCCGAGCGATACACCCCCGATTCAAGCGGCGACATCAGGCGCAGCGCCATAAAGCAGGTGGCCAGCGGGCGCTTCGGGGTGACAACTGAATATTTGGTCAACTCCGACCAGCTACAGATAAAGATGGCCCAGGGCTCCAAGCCCGGCGAGGGCGGGCAGTTGCCGGGCCACAAGGTTAGCGAGGACATAGCTAGGGTCAGGCACTCGACGGAGGGAGTGGGCCTCATCTCCCCGCCGCCCCACCACGACATCTACTCCATAGAGGACCTCGCCCAGCTAATCCACGACCTAAAGAACTCGAACCCGCGGGCCAAGGTGAGCGTCAAGCTCGTCGCAGCGGAGGGCGTGGGAACCATCGCCGCGGGCGTGGCGAAGGCGAAGGCCGACCACATAACCATCTCCGGTCACGACGGTGGCACCGGGGCTTCGCCGCTCTCCTCGATCAAGCACGCCGGGCTACCGTGGGAGCTCGGCATCGCCGAGGCCCAGCAGGTCCTCGTCGAGAACGACCTGCGCGGGCGCATCATTCTTCAGACCGACGGCCAACTCAAGACGGGGCGCGACGTGGTGGTGGCGGCCCTCCTTGGGGCCGAAGACTTCGCCTTCTCGACCGCGCCGCTGGTGGCCACGGGCTGCATCATGATGAGAGTTTGCCACCTGAACACCTGCCCGGTGGGGATCGCGACGCAAGACCCGGAGCTAAGGAAGCGGTTTACCGGCACACCGGAGCACGTCATCAACTACTTCTTCTTCGTGGCCGAGGAGATCCGCCAACTCATGGCCGAGCTCGGCTTCCGCACCTTCGAGGAGATGGTGGGCCGCTCGGACAAGCTGAAGGCCCGGGAGGCCATCGAGCACTGGAAGGCGAAGGGGGTGGACCTCTCGGCGATGCTATACCGGCCGGAGGCCGCCGAGAGGTTCTCAACTCGGCACTCCGAGGAGCAGGATCACCACCTCTACGAGTCGCTGGACAACGAGCTGATCGTTCGTTGCGAGCGGGCTTTGGAGAACAAGGAGAACGTTCGCTTCTCGATCGGTATCGAGAACACGCGACGCACGGTCGGTGGGATGCTCTCTGGGGAGGTAGCGCGCCGCTACGGCGACGAGGGCCTGCCGGATGGTACGATCCGCATAGACTTCGAAGGTGTGGCCGGCCAATCCTTCGGCGCCTGGCTTACCCGGGGCATCACGTTTGACCTGCAGGGCACGACCAACGACTACGTGGGCAAGGGCCTCTCCGGCGGTCGCATCGCCGTATACCCCTCCGAAAAGGCGGGCTACGAGCCGGAGGAGAGCATAGTGGTTGGTAATGTAGCGCTCTACGGAGCAACGGGGGGCGAGGCCTACTTCCGGGGCTTCGCAGGAGAGCGCTTCGCGGTAAGAAACTCTGGCGCCGAGACCGTCGTCGAGGGCGTCGGCAAACACGGTTGCGAGTACATGACCGGGGGTGCCGTGGTGGTGCTCGGCCCCACCGGGGGCAACTTCGCTGCCGGGATGAGCGGCGGCATAGCTTACGTACTGGACAAGGATGAGCGTTTCGAGAAGCTCTACAATCCGGAGATGGTCGACCTGGAAGCGGTCGAGTCGGAGGAGAATATCTCTCACCTACGAGGACTCATCGAACGACACCTACATTGGACTGGAAGCCCGGTCGCTCAGCGAATCTTGGAGAACTGGGAGCAGATGCTGCCGAGGTTCGTCAAGGTGATGCCCAAGGACCTCAAGCGCGTTCTACAGGAGCGTCAGGAGGCGGAGCTGGAGGTGGTCCAGTAGTGGGAGACCCGAAGGGGTTTCTAAAGATCGGGCGCAAGCCCACCCCGAAGCGCGACAAGGTCGAGCGCGTACAGGACTACCGCTATATCTACGAGCCGATGCCAGAGGACGACCTGAGGGAGCAGGCTGCGCGCTGCATGGACTGCGGGGTGCCGTTCTGCAACGTCGGTTGCCCCCTTGGGAACCTGATCCCTGACTGGAACGACCTAGTCTACCGGGACCGCTGGCGTGAGGCGATTGACCGGCTGCACGCTACCAACAACTTCCCGGAGTTCACGGGGATGCTGTGCCCCGCCCCGTGCGAGCCGGCTTGTGTGCTCACGATCAACGACGATCCCGTGACCATCAAGGAGATAGAGCTCTCTATAATCAACCGGGCCTTCGACGAGGGCTGGGTCGCCCCCAAACCCCCGCCGCCGGAGAAGAGAACCGGCAAGAGGGTGGCGGTGGTGGGCTCGGGCCCCGCGGGCCTGGCGGCGGCCCAGCAACTCAACTGGGCCGGGCACAGCGTCACCGTCTTCGAGAAGGACGACCGTATCGGGGGCCTGCTCATGTACGGCATCCCGGACTACAAGATCGAGAAATGGGTCGTAGAGCGGCGCGTTGATCTCATGAGGCAGGAGGAGATCGAATTCCGCACGAACGCCTACGTCGGCTACGATCCGACAACTGAGGAGCTAAAGGAGAACTTCGACGCGGTAATCCTGGCCGTGGGCGCTCTGGCCGGGCGCGACCTGGAGGTGCCGGGCCGAGAGCTAGACGGGATACACCTGGCGATGAAGTATCTCGTGCAGCAGAACCGGCGGGTTGCCGGCCTCCCGGTCGAGGAGAAGGAGATCAGCGCCGCGGGCAAGAACGTCGTGATCCTGGGCGGCGGCGACACGAGCGCGGACTGTCTCGGCAACTCCCACCGGGAAGGCTGCGCCTCGGTCAAGGTTTTGACCCATGGCCCCAAGCCGCCAGAGAACCCGGACCGACTCACCTGGCCCGACTGGCCGCTCGTGCTCCAGACCTATCCGGTCCACGAGGAGGGCGGCGAGCGCGGCTGGAGCGTCGCCGTCACCGGTTTCTCCGGTAGGGACGGCCACGTCGAGAAGATGCACTGCGTCAGAACAGAGCGGACACCGGAGGGGAAGACGGAGTACCTGCCGGGCACAGAGTTCGAGATAGAGACAGATCTCGTGCTCCTGGCGATTGGTTTTACGGGACCGGTGCGCGACAAGTTCCTCGAAGATTTGGACCTGGGCTACAACGAGCGCGGTGCGATAGCGGCCAACGGTGATGACGATTTCGGCACAAAGGAGCCGGGCGTCTTTGTCGCCGGCGACGCCAAGAGGGGCGCGTCCCTGATCGTGTGGGCCATTGCCGAGGGGCGCAAGGCCGCCCGCCAAGCGGATCAATACCTCACGGGTAAGAGCATGCTCTCGAGCCTGGAAGGTGGCTCTCCCCTAAACCCAACTCATTGAGTCCCGGACTCAGGTCCTTTCACGTTTCGGCCGGCACCTTCGGCATCCTCCGGCGGAGGGAGGAGACCTGCTCCTCTAGCTCGTCGCAGGACTCGCGGACGAGACGGAGTCCTTCGTCTCTGGAGAGTACGTTTCGGGGACACCGGGCGAGGATCTCATCCTCCGTGGTCTTGTAGGGGGCTCCTAGCCTGGAGAGGTACCCCGACCCCGTGCCCTCCGGTGCGGCGAACCCCACGATAGAGTCCAGGTAAGCGGCGACCT
>JALZFP010000287.1 GCA_030861485.1 Actinomycetota bacterium
ATGTCTTATACCCTTTCAGTACCCCTTCCTCTTTAGCCTTATGCTTCAGTTGGTGGCAGCAATTGGTGCGCGCGGCTGATCAGGGTGTGTGCGCTCGCGGATGGTCTTGCCCCTCCGTTAGGCTAAGCTACACTCGGTTACGCCGATGCCCCTGTTGTTCTTAGGGGTGCACCCTTAATTGCAGCCGGTGTTGTTAGAGTGTTGTGTTATAGGCCTCTGCTGAGGAAGCCTGTATCCCGGTGGAGCATCTAGCAGGCGACGAAGACCCTCTTTTATATCAACGACGTCGCCCGGGTAAAACTTCAAAGGACCCCGCCTCCGTGACGGTTGAAGGGTACGGGCAAGGGAGCCTCCGATAGGCGGTGTAGTCCCCGTCTATACCTACGGCGCTCTCTGTAGTGTCAGTCAATCTCATCGAACTCAAAGTCATCTGCCTCCCCATCAACCTGGGTGAGGCCTATAATGTTCTGGGCGTTACCAGTGTTGGCTAGGCTACTCCCTGAATGCCTGCGCCCTGGTCGGATGGTCCCGTCAGCCAGTGGGTGATGGAGCGCATCTTCGCGTGGGCGACGCGCTTTCGGCGACTCGCCGAGGACTACGAGCAGCTGCCTGAGACGCGGTAGCGGGTTCTTCACTTCGTCGCCTTCGCCTGTCCCAGGCTACATCGTGCCGTACTCGCCCTCGGCGCTGGTCCGTAATACGCTCTAGAAAATAGTCTCTTTGACTGGCTGACGGGTGTGCTGGCGGCGGCGGATATGAGCCCCTCAGAGGGTCCGCTCTTAGCCATTTAGGTAGGCGGAAGAGTTCGAGCGGGTGTACTCATAAGTACCTTGGTGGATGTAAGAGTATCCGGTCTTATCATTGACTCTCCTCGAAAGTAGTCGTAGGCATCGAACTCCTTCAAGGTGGCCCCAACTCCGAACCCACTCGTAAACGCTACTATTAGCACCACAATCCACACAACCGTTCTTTTCTTTATCTTATCTCCTCGTCTCTTTAGTATTTCGTCCTCTAGTCTGCTTACTGATACTGTAAGAAGCTAGGAGTTGATTTATGTCGGTAGAAGATAGGACATGAGATGTTAGTGGTCTTTCGAAGCGAACGCGGCGTAACACCATGACCAACAACGAACAGCGCCTCAAAGAGCATATCGAGACGATCGCTCGATGGGTCCTCAAAGGCGAGCACATCGTCGCCTTCACGGGCGCAGGCGTTAGCACTGACTCCGGCATCCCCGACTTCCGCGGACCCGACGGGGTGTGGACGCGGCGTGATGCTGGCCTGCCCCCGCCACAATGGCGGGTTTCGCCTGGCCTGGTCAAGCCCAACGCTTCCCACCTATCCCTCGTCGAACTCCAGCGTCTCGGCAAGCTGCAGTTCCTCATCACGCAGAACACCGATAACCTCCATCGCCGTTCTGGCATTCGCCCCGAGCTATTGGCGGAGCTGCACGGTAATGGGCAGTTGGTGCGCTGCCTCGGCTGCGACCGGCTGTACACTCGGCGGGAGGTAGGATGGGACACAAACCGGTGGGGGCCGGGCTACCGCACCCAGAAGCCGCTGCCCGGGCAGCCGGTCTGCGATGCATGTGGCGGACGGCTCATCTCGTCCGTAGTTAACTTCGGGGACCCGCTGCCGCAGAAAGAGCTGGAGCTAGCTGACCAGCACGCCTGCCAGTGCGACCTGATGCTCGTCCTTGGCTCCTCGCTCATGGTGAACCCGGCGGCCTCGCTCGTGGGGCTGGCCCTCAGGTCGGGGGCCCGGGTAGTCCTGGCCAACCGGGGCAAGACGCCTTACGACGAGGTGGTGACGCTAAGGGTGTGGACGGGCATAGGCGAGGTGATCCCGCCGGCGGTGAAGCGTGTAGAGCGGGAGCTGGGGGAGCAGCCGAACAGGTCCTGAGCGCGGGGCCAAGGGGCTGCCATTGCCTCACGGCAACGCTGCCCGAGCGCGCCCATAGCAAAGGAAGCTTCAGGAAAGGCGGTATTTATCTAACGCCGCGATCTAGCGCCGCGGCACGAAGCTGCCCATTGGCTGCTTGCGCCGCATCCGCCGCACAAGCAAAGTAAGAACTGCTGCGCACAGTACCAAGCCCGCGAGGACGCTCGCGAGTGGCCCCGCGTTGACGAGGAGAGCTGCAAGGGCCGCGAGGGTAGCCGAGGCGGGGATAGTGAAGATCCACGCCCAGATGATGCTGCGAGCAACGCCCCATCGAACGGCGCTGAGCCGTCGGGTCGCGCCGGCACCCATGACGGAGCCCGACACGACATGCGTCGTGCTGACCGGAAGCCCCCACGACGTCGCCGCCTGGATGACTGCTGCGCCTACCGTCTCTGCGACGAACCCGTCGACGGGCTCCATCTTGATGATCCGGCTGCTCATTGTTCGGATGATGCGCCAGCCTCCTGCCCACGTCCCCAGGCCGATCGCCAGCGCGGCGGCGAGGACGACCCACGTCGGGACGACGAATTCTGTTAGGTGGTCCGAGCTGAGAAGGGCAAGGGTGATGATCGCCATCGTCTTTTGCGCGTCGTTGGCCCCGTGGCTGAAGGAAACGAAGCCGCCGGAGAAGAGTTGGAGCTTGCGGAACGCGTTGTTGGCGTGGCTTGGCCGGGCTCTGCGCAGGAGGTTGAGGAGCAGGACCGCGACGACGTACGCTATGATGAAGCCCAAGACCGGCGACGTGATGAGGGCGATGAAGACCGGGTAGACCTTGGCCCACACCACCGCCTCGAGACCGTATGCGGCGAGTCCCATACCTATAAGGCCGCCGATCAAGGCGTGCGAGGAGCTCGAGGGAAGGCCCGCGCGCCACGTGATGAGGTTCCAGGAGATGGCGCCAAAGAGCGCGGCGACGATCATCGAGAGCGCAATATCTTGCTCGGGAGCAACGAGGCTTCCGACCGTATTAGCTACCTCCGTGTGGAGAAGTTGCGTTGCTACAATCGCACCAAGAAGGTTGAGGAGAGCCGAAAAGGCGACGGCGAGGCGTGGCGGCAGGGCTCGCGTCCCAACGGTCGTTGCGACGGCGTTAGCCGTGTCGTGAAATCCGTTGGTGAAGTCGAAAGCGAGTGCTACGGCGATGGTGAGGCCAAGGAGGAAGGTCTGCGTGTCAGGCATTCTTTACCACGATGCCCTCAAGCACGTTCGCCACCTGCTCGCAGCGGTCAAGGGCGTCCTCAAGGAGTACGTACAAATCTTTTAGCTTGATGACCTCGAGTGGTGGGAGGTGGCCGCTAAAGAGCTCTGCGATAGCGTGACGTGCGGTTGAGTCGCCGACGTCCTCGAGCCGGTGTATCTCGGTACCATGCTCTTCGCCCCCCTTACGCGATTCGAGCTTGCCGATCGCCTGCTCAAGCTGCTCCACAGCTTGCACGAGCAGCCTTGCTAACTCACGCGCGGGCTCAGGAATGGTGGTGATGCCGTACAGGTTGGTCGTGTCGGCGATTTCCTCTATGTAGTCGAGGATATCATCGAGGCCAGCCGCAAGAGCGTAAATGTCTTCGTGATCAAAGGGGGTGACGAAGGTGCGATTGAGAGTGCTCACAATCTCATAGGTAAGTTCGTCCCCTTGGTGCTCAAGATTCTTGATCTCCTGTTGGAGCATCGAAAGGTTCGTCGCGTCGGCGAGGCCCTGCTCGAGGAAGACTGCAGCGCGCACCAGTGCCGCTGCCTGTCGCTTAAAGAGATCGTAATAGAGCCGCTCACGGGGGACGAGAGAGCGCCCTACAGCGTTTCTTAGGATCTCTCGGAAGCCGCCACCCCGGCGCCGGTGGGGGGGGTGATGCTCGCGATTAATCGGACTACTCCCTTCGCTCTATTCTCGTCGTCTAACTTCGCTCGTCGGGACTCGGGCGCTTTTTATCACGCAAAGGACGCAGCCATACTCCCGACTGTAGCATCCTTAAGTATGGCAAAAGGATACGGCAAGAGCTAGCTTATGGCCCATCGTTCGCGAGGAGATCGGAAACAAACAGCATTGAAAACCCGGGCGAAAGGAAGTTTTAGACGCCTCTCAGAGACAAGCTCGAAGCCGTGACCTTCTGATATTGAGGGTATCAGCGCCTACGCTGGATCTCGGTGCGCTCATTCCCTAGTCTGTGTCCTAAGAGTCCATGCCAGCGGGGGCGGGTAAGTGGATGCCTGCTCTCGCTGATCTTACGGGATGTGACGGGAAAGATGTTCGACACGCTCATGCTCGGCTCCGGCGCCTTCTGGACGCTCACATACCTCCTGATCATCCGGCGCGGCTTCCTAGACCGAACCTACGGTATGCCGCTCGTCGCGCTGTGCGCAAATATCTCCTGGGAGTTCATCTTTTCCTTCCTCTACCCGCACGGGCCGGTACAACGTCCTGTCAACATTGTTTGGTTCTCTCTGGACCTGGTAATCCTGTTTCAGATGCTTAGGTATGGCCCAAGCGAGTTCGGCGACCTCTCGAAGAGGGCGTTCTACGCGATGTTCGGGCTGGCGCTAGCGACGAGTTTCTGCGCTGTACTGTCTGTGACGTACGAGTTTGACGACTGGGACGGGGCCTACTCGGCCTTTGGGCAGAACCTGCTGATGTCTGTGCTCTTCTGGGCGATGCTCCGCGTGAGGGGATCGCCGCGCGGGCAGTCGGTTTCCATCGCCCTCTCCAAGATGCTCGGCACTGGGCTGGCTTCGTTGGCCTTTTACCTGTACTCACCGCTATCCGCAGGCTCGATCCTGCTGCCGTTCCTTTACGTAGCCATCGTTACTTTTGACTTGATCTACGTCTTCGCCATGGCCCGTGCGCAAAGTACGGTGGGGTCGAGGACAAAGAGATAGGGCCGCGAATCTCCACCTCCAGGAGTAAGCAGGTTTTCCAAACGGCATGTTAAACGTGCGCTTCTTCCACGACGCCCCACCGCCTCGAGAAGGGCGGTGTTACGTCTATCACTCTTCTATGGCTCAAAGGGGATCGTAGGCGCTGCGAGGACCGATGGGCAGGGAGGGTAGGAGAAGTACACCGCGTTGATCTGAAGGGGTCTGGGCGGTACTCAAATGAGTTGTGGATGTGTGGCCCTCGCCTTCAACGGTTAAGGGTGTGACGAGGCCTAGGGTACCATCACCATCTCCGATTGTATTCATACGGCAAATGAGATTATTCCGCTTGCCTCAAACCGCCGATACTCAGCGGCCCTCGTCGAGGGTGGACGGTGAGGTAGGCGAAGTCCTCCGACTGGCTCTTCGTCGAGCGTCGAGCTCCCTTGGGAATGAACGCGACCGTCCCTGCTCGCAGCGGATGTTCGTGCCCGTCAACTGCAACGACACCTAATCCTGATACGCCGACTACAAGCACGTCGACCTCTCCATTAACGTGCTCGCCGACGCCCCTTCCCATCGGAAATCTCACCAGGTTGACGTTGAGAGCGTTACCCTGCTTCAGAGCCCAAACCACCCCCGCCTGTTGCCCGGTGGTGAGTTTCTCGTAGAGGTCTATTATCGTTGTCCCACGCATCCGACAAGGATCTTAACTTATTAAGCCTTCGGGCCCTTCTGAAACCTGGTGAATGGGCGCGGCTAATTAGCATATTGATACCGAAGTAAAGCGCCGGGGCGCAGAGGCGAACGCTCAGCGAAAGGTCCACGGTCCTGCGAGCTCGCGTCAGGGGTAGCGCATCCATAGGCCGCAGGTTGTGCGCCTTTAGCTTGGCATCGGCGCACCAACCAACCGCCTATATTTCCGGCGGTTGGGGGCGCTGCCGGCTTAGATATTCTGCTGATTTGGAGCTTTTCTGTAACAACCGGAGACGCCCCAAAATGCAACGATTCTTGCTCGTAACAAGCAGGTCGGCGGTTCGAGTTCAGCTCGTCAGCTCCTTAAAAATGCGACGATCTGAAGTGGATGCACGGGTTGTTGTCAGCCCAGCGGGAGTGCCTAGCTTTTGCGAAAATATAGGGGCTTGCTGGCGGCGCCTGCTTGAGCGGAGCGGTGTGGATAGCTTGCCGGTAGCGTAGGGTGTACTGGAAGGCAAGAGAGGACGTGGGCTTGTGATGGATCAGCAACAGCAGCAGCAGGTCAACGAGGCGGCGGAGAAGTTCGCCGAAGCGGTGAGGGAGTCCTATCAGACGGTGGCCGACCGCGCCGTCTCGGCCCAGCAGCTCAACGCCGAGCTTACACAGAACTTCTTTAACTCCGTGATCAACAACCTGCGCTCCCAGGCGGAGAGCAACCGGCAGATGACCCAGGACTTGCAGGGTCAGCAGGAGCGCCAGCGGGAGGCCACGCAGGCCCTAACGCAGGAGAGCGTAGGCGCCTACATGGACTTCGTGAACTCCATGTTCTCCTACTACCGGGGCACCGTGCAGTCAGCAGAGTCTCAAGAGAGCCGGAGAGCGACGGAGACTGCGGAGCCCACCGGAGCGAGAGTCCAGGACCAGGCGGGGGAGGATGATCTGCCGCTGGCGGACTATGATTCGTTGAACGTCAGAGAGGTGAGCGAGAGACTAGAGGAGCTCAGCGTCGAGGAGGTCGAGAGGCTGCGTCGCTACGAGGCCGCCAATAAGAATCGTAGCACCCTCCTGAGGCGCTTCGACGAAAGGATCGAGGCCGGTTCCTAACCGACAGAGCTTACTCCGATACGCCTGACAGCTTTGCCTAGAGAATCGTTCGCTAGAGATGCGAGGAGGCCGGGGATCAAAATCTCCGGCCTCCTCGTGTATTTGCCTCGCTCGGTCTGAAGGAGGACTTGAAGCCAGCTCTAACCGGAGGCTGTCGCGGCCTGGTTGACCTGCTGGTCGCACGAGGTGGAGTTGCTCGGGCTCACGTCTATGGTCGAGCCGACCTCCTCGAACTCGAATTCGTCGGCGGTGGAGCCGTACTGGAGGACGTCGGTCAGGTTTTGGGCGTTGCCGGTATTGCCAACACCTTGTATCCCCACACACTGGTTAGAGTTATCACCACTGCTGGTAACGGTGAAGGACTGATCGAGCTCGCCGCTCTCCCCTTCCTGCTCGGATTCCTGGCTGATCTGGGCAATAGCCGGAACTGCGGCCAGGGCGAGCATCGCCAGGAGAGCTGTCAACAACATCAACTTCTTCATATAACGTTCCTCCCTCAGGGTCGTTTGTCTTCTAGTACGTATCTTGACCCCGGATCGTCACTTCTTCCATAGGATATTTGTCCTGCCGCCAACCGGGACAAATGCCCTATGTGCAGACGTCCTCGGACGGTGTAGATTAACCCCTAGACCGGGCTGGCGAGATCACCCCTCATCTCCCCCTCCTACAAAGCCCAGCCCGGCTCTCCTTTACCCCGCCGCTGTGCTATGTTGCTTCGGTGAGCGAACTTTTCGGGAGGCGAGTCTTGTTGCTCTTCGTGAGTTTGCTCTTTGCGTTCCTGAGTTCTTGCTCTGAATCCACCGTCTCAGACAAAGCTTCCCGCGAGAACGCTGGCGAAGACGCTGCTTATCCAGTAGAGGACACGGCAGATGAGCTAACCGAACCATCTACCTCGACGCCCGCTGCCAGCAGCGCTCGGGAACCTACTCAGAACAGCTCGACGAGCCCGGCTACTGGATCTTCCGGTATGGTCAGCTCCGCAAACCCTCTGGCGACGCAGGCGGGTCTGGAGATCCTCTCGGAGGGCGGCAACGCCTTCGATGCGGCCGTTGCCGTTGCCGCCGCCCTCGGTGTCGTCGAGCCGATGATGAGCGGCCTCGGCGGCTACGGAGCCCTCGTCCTCTACGACGCCGAAGAAGAACAAACGCGGTTCCTTCACGCCAGCAGCAGGATGCCCGCTACGCTGAATCCGGAGGTGTTCCGTCCCCCGACGCCGAACTACACAGAGAACCGGCGGGGCGCGAAAGCGATCTCTACGCCGGGCAACGCGAACGCCTGGGAGGCGCTTTCTAGGGACTACGGGGAGCTGGGGTGGCAGAGGCTCTTCGAGCCTGCCATAAGGCTGGCCGAAGAAGGGTTCCCCCTCAGCGAGATAACGGCCGGTTGGATCTCGTCGGAGTTCCTCGCGTTCCCCGAGCATGCGAGGGACATCTACGGAAAGGGCGGCGTACCGCTAAGGGCGGGGGAGACCCTCGTGCAAGAAGACCTGGCGAGATCGCTGAGGCTCATCGGTGAAGGGGGCGCCCGGGTCGTCTACGAGGGCGAGATAGGTCAGGCCATAGACACCACCGTGCGCGAGAACGGCGGCTTCCTGACCATCGACGATCTGCGCGAGAACCGCGCCGAGTGGCGAGATCCCACGAGCATGGACTACCGAGGCTACGAGGTGGTAACGGCCTCCCCCCCGGCCACCTCGTGGGGCACTCTCGTCCGGCTCGGGGTGATGGGGGAACTGGACCCGACCTCTCTGGGGCACAACAGCGCCGAGTATCTGCACAGCTATGCCGAGGTCACGAAGCGAGCGTATTCGCAGCGCATAAGGTACTCCAGGGATCCCCAGATAGCCGAAACACCCCTGGATCGGCTGCTCTCAGAAGATTTCTGGGCCGAGGAGGCTTCGCAGGTGGATTCCTTTCGGGCGACGCCATACCAACCGCCCACCTCGTTCACGAGCCTCTCGAACACTCAGGAACACACCACGCACTTCGTGGTGGCAGACCGGGAGGGGAACGTGGTCAGCGCGACGCAGACTCTGGGCAACGTCTTCGGGAGCAGGACGATGCCGCCGGGTACGGGCATCTGGCTCAACGACTCCATCGCTTACTCTACCTGGGAACCGGAAGGTAACCCTCTAGACGCCTTCCCCGGCCGTTACAGGCTAGTAGGTATATCACCGATCCTCGTCATGAGTGAGGGAAGACCCTGGGTCGCGATAGGAACCCCCGGCGGCTTCACCATTCTGCAGACGACGCCGCAGATGCTTATAAACCTGATCGACTTCGACATGAACATCCAGCAAGCCATCGCCGCCCCTCGTATCAGCTTCGTGGAACCGGACGTGCTCGCGGTTGATGGTTCCTTACCGGCGTCCGTGCGCGATGAGCTATTGATCAGGGGCCACAACGTACAGGTAGATAGACACGGGCTCGGCAACGCTCATGGCCTTACCATAGAATACGACTCCGAAGGAAAGCCGGTTCGGTTTACGGGTGGCTCCGACCCGCGGGGAGAAGGGGTTGCGGCCGGAGCCTGAGCAGCGCCGTTGGAAAGCCCGTTTTCTGCTTTGGCGCTCAGCTTAGTTTTCGGGGGCCGCGAGCAGCGCGGCCGCTGCCGCGGTCAGCTGGATCATGGTCCGCAGGTAGCTTATGTTCAGCTTGTCCACCGTGTCGCCCGACCTGTGGTACCAGGGGTAGTTATCGTACTTCGTGCCGTCGGTCAGTATGACCGCGGGGTAGCCGGCGTCCCAAAAATTCTGGTGGTCGGAGCGGGCTAGGCAGTCGTCGCTGAGGTTTATAGGAGAGTCGATGGCCTCCAGGGCTCTCAGGACGGCTTCGTCTATATCGCCGGCCTTGTTGCAGGATCCCATTACCGCTTCGAACCCGCCTTCATCGTAGCCGATCATGTCACTGTTGATGTTCCCGATAATCGCGCCTTCGCCTTCCCGCTCGCGGACGTTGCTGACGACCTCCCTCACGTACCGCGAGCTTCCGTACAGGCCGATCTCTTCGAGGTCGTAGGCTACGAAGTGGACGGTGTGCTCCGGCTCGAGCTGCTTTAGCGCCTTAGCGATCTCCAGGATCGAGACCAGGCCGCTCGCGTCGTCGCTCGCCCCAGCGTTGTAGACGGAGTCGAGGTGCGCGCTCACCCACAGATGCTTCCCGCCCCCGGTTCCCTCTAAGGTCGCCTCCACATTGAACCCGC
>JALZFP010000010.1 GCA_030861485.1 Actinomycetota bacterium
GGAGGACGGAGCCTACCTATAATCCCTATCGAGGGTACCAAGGAGGCAAGGATGACACCTAATGTCTATCATGATGCAGAAAGGTGCGAAGGAATGGAGGGCTTGTGGAGAAGACGGGAAGCCAAGACGCCGGATCCCATGAGGACCGACGAGGAGTGGACCGGCAGAAGGTCGGCGTCCTCGGGGCGGGAACCATGGGATCAGGGATCGCTATAACGGTCGCTCGCGTGGGTCATCCCGTAGTTATTCGTGATGTCTCGCAAGACAGGGTTGAGGCGGGGCTTGCCTCCGTCCGGAAGTTCCTCGATCGAGGTGTCGAGCGGGGGAGGATGAGTGAGGAGCAGCGCGACACAGCCGTTTTGGGCATGTCGGGGACGACAGAGCTTGAGGCGCTCGCCGATTGTGATGTGGTAATCGAGGCGATCTTCGAAGACGAGGCTCTAAAGGCGCAGACGTTTGGCAAGCTGGATAGTATATGTAGCCCCGAAACACTCTTCCACACAAACACCTCGACGCTTTCCGTGACCGCCATTGCGGCGGGTTCGGCCCACCCGGAGCGTATAGTTGGCACCCATTATGCCAACCCGGCGCCGATGGTGGACTTGGTCGAGGTGGCGCGGGGCCGGCTCACCAGCGATGAAGCTCATCGCAAGACGATCGACTTCGTCGAAGGGCTCGGCAAAAAGGCGTTGCTGACCAAGGACACTCCGGGATTTATCCTCAACTACTTCCTTGTTCCCTTTGAGAACGACTGCATCCGAGCGCTGGAGGCCGGCCTAGGGACCGTCGAGTCGATCGATAAGGCTGTAACACTCGGACTTGGTTATCCTATGGGAACCTTTCGCCTACTGGACTGGGTTGGACTAGACATCCACAAGGCCGTATCGACTGTCCTTTACGAGCGGCTGCTCGACCCGCGCTTCGCCCCACCACCGTTGGTGGACCGGATGATCAGCGCCGGCCACCTCGGGCGCAAGACCGGCAAAGGGTTCTATGATTATGAGTAAGCCAGGCTCGGGGGCAGTGAGCGGCGCGAATAGTAGAGCAGTAACTATCAGTTGGCAGGAGGAAGAGGGATGAGCGACATCGAGACGGTTGCCGTCCTGGGCTTTGGGACGATGGGCGCCGGCATCGTTCAGGTGTGCGCCCAGGCGGGCCACGACGTCGTGGTGCTCGAGGACTCTGACGAGCGCCTCGAAGCCGGCCGCCAGAGATTAGAAGGCGATCTGGAAGAGGGTGTGCGCCGGGAGAAGGTGACCGAAGAGGCTCGAGATGAGACGCTTGCTCGAGTGCGGGGCACCACGGAAGCTGGAGAGCTCAGCGGGGCAGGGGTAGTTATCGAGGCCGTGGTCGAGGAGCTAGAGGTGAAACGGGAGTTGCTCTCCGCCGTTGCCGACGCCGTAGGTGAACGGGCGATCATGGCGACCAACACGTCGGCCCTATCGGTAACCGCGTTGGCCGCTTCGGTGCCTCGCCCTGAGCGGTTCGGCGGGTTGCATTTTTTCAACCCTGCACAGCGAATGAAGCTCGTAGAGGTGGTCGCCGCGGAGCAGTCGTCTGAGGAGACCCTCAATGCCCTTGAGGCATTTGCCGAAGGCCTCGGCAAGCAGCCCGTCAGGACGAAGGACCGGCCGGGATTCCTCGTCAACCGGCTGCTCATGCCCTATCTAAATCAGGTCATACAGGCCTACGATGATGGTCTCGCCTCGGCGGAGGATATGGACACCGCACTCGAGATGGGGCTTGGCTATCCGATGGGTGGCTTAAAGCTGCTTGATCTCATTGGCCTCGACATCCACCTGCACGCGACCTCGGCTGCCTACGAGCAGACGCACGACCTTCACTTCTCCCCGCCGCCGCTTCTGAGCCGCATGGTGAGCGCGGGTTACCTCGGACGCAAGGCCGGGCGGGGCTTCTATCTTTATGGCAAGGAGGATTAGTGAACTGGAAAGACCTTAAGGTCGAGCACCGGGACGGAATCGCTACCATAACGATAAACCGGCCGGATAATGGGAATATGTTCCGCCGCCGGACGACCGTTGAGCTAGCTGAGGCGTTGCGCCAACTCCGCGACGACCCAGACCTTAGGATCGGCATTCTTACCGGTGCAGGAGACCGTTTCTTCTGCGTCGGGGGCGAGCACGAGTCGTTCGAGGGCTACGCTCACTCGGTCGTGTTGCCCATCGTCGACGTCTACGAGCTGCTTGACACCATTACTAAACCGGTAATCGCCGCTGTGAATGGCTTCGCTGTGGGCGGCGGCAACGTTCTCCATGTGATGTGTGACTTGTCGATCGCCTCGGAGAACGCTGTTTTCCGCCAGGTAGGCCCAATGGTCGGCAGCTACGACGCCGGCTTCGGCACCTGGTACCTTGAGGAGGTTATAGGGCGTAAGAGGGCAAAGGAGATGTGGTACCTGAACCGGAAGTACTCAGCCGAGGACGCACTCGCGATGGGCCTTGTGAACGAGGTGGTGCCGGCACAAGAGCTCATGGACCGGGCACGTCAGGTGGCCGAGGAAATGATGAACCGCGGCCCGCAGGCCCTCGCCGCCCTAAAGACGGCCTTCGCGGGTCGACACCTGGGGGCGCTCGGGCAAGCTCGTCTCGCCCACGACCTGCTCCTTACCCAGTACCTAACCACCGAGGAAGCGGAAGAGCTGTCGGCGGCCTTCTCCGAGCGTCGCGCCCCCGATCAGTCACGTTTCAATAGGTGAGCGCCGTAGCCCGCCTGGCCAATCGCGGGCATGATGATGGTCAGTACGCCGAGTTGACGTCGTACTGACCCCGCTACCCTCAGAGAGGAAGAGGTTGGGCCCAATGCGGCTCTGGCTCCACTTTACGATTACGCCTTCCTTCAGCTCTTAGTGAAAACGACAGGTGCTCAATCGGTGTCTCGGGAGCAAGGAGACTACTCGCCGATGCATGACCTCGCCAGTCTTGTCGGGCATGTTCCTGAGACGCGCGTAGTCGTCCCTTCGTGTCCTTGAAGACTTTGCTGTAACTAACTTGCAGTTGTCCTTAAACTTGGAATGACCTACAGTGTAGGTAACGGGCGTTACTGCTCTGGCACACGCGGTCTTTATAGGGCGGTGTGCTAACAGGGAATGGTGCCTGAGAGTAATGGGGAAAGGGAGGACAAATATGAAGACGAGCGAGGAGCTTGTTGCACGGCCGGAGAGCCGACTTACTCCCGAGTTGGTTGAAAAGTATTGGGCTGAAGGCGCATGGCGCGACGTGGCGCTCGGAGACTACCTGGCTGAGGCCGCTGAGGCCGTCCCGGGCATGTTAGCCGCCATTTCGGTAGACGGGCAGACGGGGGAGCGGATCGCGTCCATTAGCTACGCCGATATGACCACGATGGCAGACCGCTTGGCGGGAGGGCTCTCTCGGTT
>JALZFP010000011.1 GCA_030861485.1 Actinomycetota bacterium
CGGAGGTGCCAGTTGGGACAAAAGCGAACATAGAAGCACGGCGGATATTAGAACCTTTCTCAAGAACCTCAGAACACTCCCCAGGGTCGATGTCGCTGCGAGTCGGCGTGACATACCATGACGGGGAACCGGTTCGATGCCACGGTAAACTGGCTCGGTACTAGTACCTGTGCCGCAACCCTCGCGAAGCAGACAAATAAGCTCGTCCTCATCTGCAGGCATAAGACCAGCAGCTGGCTCCAGCTCACTCTGTTTTGTAGTTTGGCTGTAGATGTCGTTGTGGGATACCGTTTCGCCTGCCCTTATAGAGGGTAATCTATATTACAAGAGGAAGGAAAGGAGGACTAGTGGTAGTCGACACTGCGCAAAAGTGGGTCGAGGAGTTCCGCCGCACTAGCGACGAGGACGAGGAGCTGCAGGCGCACGGCAAGTACTACTCGTGCAATTACTTGCTCGACATGGAGGAGCACCAGTTTCTGGTCAGCATGCACGCGGGTAAGGTCGAAGAGATCCTGATCGATCCGGGGCCGTTGGATGCTCGCTTCCAGTTCATTATTCGGGCCAGTGCCGAGACGTGGCGCAACTTTGCCAAGGAGATCCCGCCCCCGATGTACCACGGCATCTGGGCGGCCTCGTTTCGGGGGGACATGAGCATCGAAGGGGACCAGCTCGTCATGATGCAGAACCTGCGCAGCCTGACTCGGCAGATCGAACTGCTGCGCAAGACCGGCGTGCCGGTTTAGATCAAGGAAGGAGAAAAGGAATATGGCTCATCTCTCACCAGTTACGGGTCGCTACGTGACCATCGAGGTCATGGGCGAGGAGTGCAAAGTCTTCTTTTTGGAGAATGGCTCTGGTCAGCCTTTGGTTTGCCAGCACACCGCTGGCTGCCACAACCACCAGTGGCGGGACCTGCTCGAAGATGAGGACATCACCCAGAACTACCGCGTGATCGCCTATGATCTTGCCCGCCACGGCAAGTCCGACCCGCCGAAGAACACGGAGTGGTGGAAGGAGGAGTACCAACTCACCACCGACTACTACGTCGCCTTCATCACCGCCTTCTGCGACGCATTGGAGCTCGAAGCCCCGATCTTTATGGGCTCCTCGTTTGGGGGACAGGTTGCGCTGCATCTCGCCCTGCGGCACCCGGACCGCTTCAGGGCGGTAATAGCGGTCGAGGCCGCCGACTATTCGCCCGGCTTCTACCTCGACTGGTGGCAGCACCCCCATGCTAACGCCGCCCAGGTCACTGCTACCGGGTGTTGGGACCTGATGGCTCCGCAGTCCCCAGATAAGGACCGCTGGGCGACGTGGTTCTACTATAGCCAAGGGTCAGAGGCCTTCAAGGGCGACCTCTACTTCTATTCTGTGGACCACGACCTGCGCGGGAGATTAGAGGAGATAGATGGCGAGCGCTGCCCAGTGGTGATAATGAACGGGGAGTACGACTACCTCACCCCCCCTGAGGACGGCAGGCGCACCGCCGAGCAGATAAGGGGTGCGCAGTTCATCGAGATGAAGGGCATTGGCCACTTCCCGATGAGCGAGAACTACCCGCTCTTCAAAGAGTATCTCCAGGAGGCCTTGCAGACAATAGAGAACCTAGAAAGCATGTTAGGCACTCGCGCAGGAGGAGAAGCGCGCGCAGGGGAAGAGCAGCCCGGAGAACAAGATAAGGGACTATTGGACAAAGCCAAAGATAAACTGACTCCAGGATAAACTGACGAACTAGTACACAAAGAGGGTCGGCGCGATTGTTGTTCCGGCTCTCTTTGTCCCTAAATATTATTAGCCTTATTCATCCAGTTAAACTCAAAAAGCCCTTGCCCGCTCAGTCCCTAGGTCAATCGTCCTCATGGACGTTGGTGTGGGGGTACCAGCAGTTTTTAAACTGGTTTGTAGAGAAAGCACGACAGAGGTGTACATACGTTTGATCGCTGGAGCGTCAACCTTACTGGTATCTTGCCAAAGCAAGGTATCGCCGGCGCGACAACGAGCGTCGCGAGGTGTTGAGGGCCTCGCAGCAAGCTTAGGAGCGTGGCTACCCCGAAGCTGAGGATAAGCGTCCCTGAAACGCGGTTCACCCACCGCAATGCCCTGAAACCCAGAACAGAGCGAAACAGGCTCACGCCCCCACTCAAGAGCAACCACCACAGAGCTGACCCCCAGAACACACCAACCAAATGTTGGTTGTTAAAAAGATCTGGGAGGAGCGCGACTGCGAGGTTATCCTTATCTCATCATTGGGACGCCCGAAAACACAATGGCGAAGGACTCCGAGTTGCTTGTGTGGCACGGCCTAGGTGCTCGAATAGTGGAAGGGGACTAAGCATCGACGATCAGGGTCCGGCAGAGGGTGAGGGACGAGTGGCCGGTGGCATCTCCGTAGGGGGGGCGGTCTTCACGATCGGCCATTCCAACCATTCAGCAAAAAAGTTCGTCGGCCTGTTGGTGGGGCACAGGGTCGAGGTTCTGGCGGACACCCGTTCGCACCCGTACTCCAGGCACGCGCCACATTTCAACATTGAAGATCTCAAAGCCACCCTTTCGGACTACGGGATCGGGTACTTGTTCCTCGGCCTGGAACTTGGTGGAAAGCCCGCGGGGGAGGAGTTCTACGACACACAAGGCCGCGTCGACTATATGCGGATTGAGAGGTCTAGGGCGTTTCTCGATGGTATACATAGGCTGGAGAGAGAGATACTGAACCGTAGGGTCGCCTTGCTTTGCAGCGAAGAAAACCCCGCCGGCTGTCATCGCAGGCTTCTAGTTGGGCGAGTCTTAAGCGAGCGGGGGGTGCTCGTCCGGCACATCCGGGGCGACGGAGACGTTCAGACAGAGGATGAGGCGGCCGGTCACCAGCCGACCTTGTTTCCGCAAGTGGAGGTGAGCGTACGGAAATCTATACGATCGGTTTCACGAAGAAGACGGCGTCCGAATTCTTCGGGGCGCTAAAGGGGGCCGGGATAAAGCGGCTCCTCGACGTGCGGCTGAACAACTCGTCCCAGCTAGCGGGGTTCACCAAGCGCGAGCACCTCCCTTTCTTCCTCGAGGCGTTTTGTGGCGCGGAGTACCTCTACGAACCGACGCTCGCCCCGACCCGGGACATACTTGACGCCTACCGGAAGGGAAGAGAGAAGTGGGTAGGGTACGAAAGACGCTTCCTGGAGCTTATGCGAGAGCGTCGAATCGAGGAGACATTGGATAAGAGTATCTTTGAGGCTCCCACGGTCCTGCTGTGCAGTGAAGCGACACCCGAGTTTTGCCACCGGCGTCTGGTCCTTGAGTACCTGGATCGGAAGTGGGGTGGCATCAGGGCCGTTCACCTCTGATTATCTTGCAGATACTGGTAAACCATCTGACGCGGATGCAGCCAGGATACGTATGCGTGGCGGGCGTGGATGTACACACCCTGAAGCATGTACGGCCTGTGCTGCGGTACGGCAGACTCACCACCGCCCTTCTCAGGCGTAACGGAGGACCGTTGGACATCGCCGCCGTGGTAGATTTTGGTCCAACCGCTTACGCCGGACGCGCTCCGGAGGTGGAGGACCACTACTTCGACTCGGCGAGGGCCACATGGTTGTTCGACGATGAACCAAACGACTACTGGGAGGTTCTTACGCAAGTGGCCCACGAGAGCTTGGCGACAATCTTCGGGCCCGACCTTGAGCAGTGGGAAGGGAGCTGCACGCTCGACGTCGGGGAGGGGCACGCCTCGCTAGGCTGCCTAGTACAGGAAGAGGAGCGGCCGTGGTTGTACGTGGACCATCGTGGCACCGTTCGGATGGTCCTCGAGTGCATGACCCCCTCGGCAGACCTAGCGGTGACAGACCTGCGGCTGTACGAGAGAGATCACAAGACGCCCCGAAAGGACCTCGTCACAGACGTGCAAGATCGTATTGAAGCTGGGGTCGAGGTGATTCTGAGCGTTGGGCTGACCCGAGCCTGGCGCAAGCTAAACGACACTGCCGAGAGGCACTGGTTGCAGGTCAACAATATCCATCTAAAGGATGACCCTCTATGGAGGTAAACGCACCGCAGGCGCCAGCTATGATTACATAGAACCTAAGACTTACCTTAGCTTACTGCAACCGGGCTAGGACAGAGTATGGGTGAGGATTTATTCGGATGTTGTTTAAGATAAGCTGTGTCCTGAGCTTGGGTCACACGAGGTCTGTGCCTAGTAGGTCAGCGCATCGAAGAAGCGCCGGACGACCCAGAATCCCGGGTGCTGCGCACGCAGGTCCAGGTCTCGCGCCTGCAAATCCTCAAGGGTCTCAGATTGCCTAGGTGGCAACCTCTCATGAGTAAGGGCTTAGTAGAAACCCTAAATATCGCCACCGGGACCTATTGGGACGCCCCTGCCGGCAGAGGGTGAGTTGACCCCTAGGGCACTAACTTCTTCATACACGACTCTTGGGGTTCGTCTACCCAAACGACTCAACATCTCGGGCCTCGCCCGACACTCGTAACGGCTTAAAGAGCCCTTCAAGTGCCTCAGAGGGGTTGGAAAAGGAGTAGAATTACCCCGAGCGGTAGATAGATCAGTGCAGAGGGGGGCAAGTACACATGAGCGCTGACGGCTTTCTCTCGAGAATGCTCGGGAGGGACGCAGACGAGTACGACTCCGAGGCCTACTACTCGAGCGATGAGGTAGAGACGAGGAGGTCTAGGAGGAGCAAGAGAAGTAGTAGTAGAGGAGTGTCCAATGAAGAGGAGCCACCGCCGCGAGACTTCATCGTCGAGCGTGTCGCCGAGACAATCGCCGACCTGCCACCGGGGGTACCCCAAGAGAGCGCGGTACTCATCGTACGAAAGACCCTCGTTGCCGCTGGCGTCAAGCTCTCTGAGCTCGATGCCTCTACCCAGGCGCAGGAGTCGAAGCTCAAATCCGAGATAGGGCTTGCCCGAAACCGCCAAAAGGAGGTTCAGGAGAAAACCCAAGAGCAGGTGCGCTCCCTGGAGGAGGAGATAAGAAAGGCCAAAGAAGCCTGCAGCGACATCGTCTCCTACGAGGAACGGAAGATCTCTCGGGCTTGGGCCACCCTGGAAGGGGTGAGGCGGGTGCGGGCTTTCTTTGAATTGCCCGAGACCGAAAGCGAGGACGATACTGTCCTGCCTGCTCAGGAAGGCACACACCCGCAGGTCCTTGAGCCCATCGATGCAGACAGAGCACAGATATCTGATACGCCCCTATATCCTGGCGGCAGAGATTAGGAGCTTCATAGACGACGGAAACATACGCTACTATATCGATCTTCAGGGGTAGTGGTTGGACCGAGTAACCGCCTGAAGAGGGTGAAAGCTCGGCGGGGGAGGATAGAAGCCTTCGCGCGGTAGCGCGACATCCTTCTGAAGTCGTACGCCGGGTTAGTGCCCGAGGCGCTGGATGCGCTCTCACCAGATTAACGTCATTACCGGCTCTACAGGATGCTCTACCTTAAGGCAGCGACGGAGCCCAAACGGGGTTCGGAGATGACTGGTGCCTCGGGCGGGCACTCAGACTTTTGTAGCGAGAACAATACCCCAAGACCACGTTACTACTACTCTCAGATAACGATTTGGTATCAGAACCGGCAACCACAGCGCCGGCAACCTTGTTTAAGGGTCGCGGTTCTCAGCGCTCTCCAGACTGTCAAGTATAGGCCCCAAAGCCTCATCGCGGGCGGCCTCGTACTCCTCCACGCTTCCGGCTTGACGGGCGAGTTGTGCTATCCGGCCGGTAAGGCCAGAGCCCCCCTTGGCGGCCAGGATGCGCCAGGAGAGAGTGCGGTGCGCTCTCTCCAGATCCGCTTCGCCATGACCGCCTTCGAGCAGGCATTCGAGGGCGGCGTGGAGGGCCTCGGCTGTCTTCAGGGGGAGCTTTAGCTCGACCGTGGGTTCTGTCACTAGCCTAGTGGACTTTTTCGAGGTAGATGCGGTCCTGGGTGACGATTATCTGCAGGTCCTCCGGGTTGCGGCGGAGGTAGTTACGCCACTCGTTGGTGAAGACCTCGGAGTTGCGGGCGTCGGTTATGAGGACTATCCCAGAGTCGTTCTGGTCGAGCACGACGGGGTGCTCTGAGAGTCGCCCGCGACGGATAGGGTCGCGGCGGTAGATGGAGTTGCGTGACCGGAAGCTCTGCACACTTGAGGGAGTGGTGTTTAGCTCCCGGGCGATCCAATCATCTCCCCGCCCCTCGTCCACCCACTGCCGGATCCTGGCGGCGTGCGGCTTTAGCGCCACTCTCCTGTTACCCAAGACGACATCCTCCTCTTCGTCTTTAATGTTTTGTGCCATTTGGGTTATGTGTACCACTTCTGGTAGCCCGCTGCCACCGGGTCTCTGCATCTAGGGAGAGATATATGCGGCCATTAACAAAACGAGCGCGGCGCCCCTGCGCGGGGTGCCGATGCCCGCCCAGTTGGAGAGGAGGCATTATTTTCGTGCTCTCTATGTCGAAGGCGGAGCCCAGAGCGGTGTGGCGCGGTACCTGCAAGAGCGTGGTGGAGACTAATATCACGGCGACGAGTACCGAGGCCCTCGAGCGGGGCGGCGGGCGGCACGCCCTTGGGGCAGTGGAATACGGGTAGAAGGGTAGTCACGCCTCGGTTAGTATCGGTGGAGCGGGTAGTAGCCCGCCTGCACGAACCACATGACGCTGGCCATGAAGAGCGTGGCCGCGAGGTGGGCGAGAAGGACGTACTTCGCTAGAGCGGGACCGGGATCAGCGCGCCCCCAGCAGCTTCTCGGCGGCGGCGAGGCCCGAGAGCACGGCCCCCTCTACCTTCGGGCCCGCGTAGGCGTCGCCGCAGAAGATCAGGGGCGGCGGACCCTCGACGTAGACGAACTCCTCGTCGTGGGGGGCCACCGGTTGGCTGTTCTCCCAGCGGTAGACGGCGGTGGCCTTTATGCCCGTCTTTATGTAGTCTTGAGCTTCTTCAAGGAGAAGTTTGGAGACCGTGTAGTCATCTTCTTGCATCTGTTCGCGGCTCCACTCGGGACCGGCGTGGATGGTGACGGCGGGAGCTTCGGAAATGCCCTTCTTCCGGTTGTCGGCGATCCAGAATAGTGGGTCGTTCCCGATCTGTACGCCGCCAGGTTCCGGTATCCCGCTCTCTCCGGCGAGTAGCGCCATCAGCGCGATGCACGGATCGTAGCCGATCCCTTCCAGGGCCCGTCGAGCCTCCTCGGGGAGCGGGACATCGTTCCCGTCCACGAGCGTCAGCGCGCGCGGGGTGGGGCCGGTGAGGACGAGGGCGTCGGCATTGTGGGTGGAGCTTCTTACGACGGCCTTCCAGCCTCTTTCGCCCCGCTGCAGCCCGCTCACCTCCGCGCCGGTCCGCACGTCGAGTCCCTGGGCCAGGTGCTCGGCGATGGTGGTCATGCCGCGCACACCCTTGTAGCGGGGGTGGCCATCCTCGTTCTTCTCCCCGGAGGCGTCGGCGAAGCCGCGGGTCCACTCTTTCGCGACGCCGGACGAGATCCAGCCTTCCACCATCTCCCCGAAGCGCTTTCCGCGAACGGTGAAGAACTGGGCGCCGTGGTCGAAGATGCCCTCCTCGATGCGGTCGGTCCTCATGCGGCCGCCAACCTTCTCTTCCTTTTCGAGTATCGTGACGCTGATGCCCGCATCCTGGAGGTGCTGGGCGGCGACGAGGCCGGAGAGGCCAGCGCCGACTATCACGCAAGACTCTATGCCACGAACGCTCACGTGCTCGTTTCTTTTGCTGGCCCGTCCTGATAGGACCGGAGGAGCATGAGGGTGCAGGGGACCCACCAGATCAGGTCGCTCGTACAGATGGTCAGGCCGAAGGAGAGGGGCATCTCTTTCCTGACCACGTCGACAGGGAATCCGAGGGGGCCGAGAACCTTGCCAAGCAGTTCCACCAGCACTATAGACCAGCGGCGCAGCGGGTCGATGGGACGGCAGAGTGCCTGACACTGTAGATGCCGGTGCGCCACCAGATCTGAGGATAGTTGGGCAACTCCATCCCAACGAGACGAACCACTGCGAAGGGAAACAGGACCACGAACCCTCCCCACAGAACACTGTACACCGCGACCGCCAGGAGCACAGCACTCATCCAGCCCGTGCTCACTTTCATAACCGCCCATGCGTTGCGTCTCTCTCGGCTCTCAGCAAGTTTGACGCCCTCTTTATGGTCTGGAAGTGTATGTCCACCGTGTCCTCGACCTGCCGGGCGTAGCCGCCCGCCATCGTTACGGCCACCGGGAGGCCGCGCTCCCGGCAACCCTCCAGCACCACTCGGTCGCGCTCGGCGAGGCCGCTCTTCGTAACCGAGAGCCGTCCCAGCTTGTCGCCCTCGAAGGGATCGGCGCCAGCGAGAAAGAGCGCCAGGTCCCACTCTTCGAGGTCCAGCACCCGCTCCAGCGCCTCTACCAGCGCCGCGAGGAAGACGCCGTCGCCGGCCCCGTCGGGTAGCGGCACGTCGAGGTCGCTCTCCTCTTTGTGGAAGGGGTAGTTCTTTTCACCGTGGATGGAAAGGGTGAAGACGCGGGGGTCTTCGCACAGGATAGCCGCCGTGCCGTTGCCCTGGTGGACGTCGGTGTCGAGTACGACCACCTTCTCTACGAGCCCCTCGGCCAGAAGGGCGCGCGCTGCGATGGCGGAGTCGTTCAGGACGCAGAAACCCTCGCCGCGGCCTGCGAAGGCGTGGTGGGTGCCGCCAGCGAGGTTGGCTGCTATGCCCTCCGACAGGGCTACCCGGGCGGCGTCCAGGGTACCGCCTGACGCCTGGCGCGAGCGTTCGACCATCCTTTGCGACCAGGGGAAGCCGATCTTGCGCATCTGCTTGGCGGTGAGTGTCCCGGCGACGACCCTTTCGAGGTAGTCGGGGTCGTGGGCCCGAAATATCTCCTCGTCCGTGACCGCGTGTGGGGTGCGAAGCTCGCCCGGTCCGCAGATGCCGTTCCGCTCGACCCTCTCGCGGAGCATCGAGTACTTCTTCATCGGGAAGCGGTGGCCCTCGGGCAGGGGGAGCACGAAGTGGTCCGAGTAGAAGACCTTCAC
>JALZFP010000038.1 GCA_030861485.1 Actinomycetota bacterium
GGTATGGGGGGCGCCGGTACAGGAAGCGAAAGAGCGTGCAGCGGCGTCCCAAGGAAGAGTGGGTAGCGATCCCTGTACCCGCCTACCTGCCCCGGGTCCTGGTCGACCGGGCTCGTGCCGCCATGGAGGCCAGCAAGGGCTCCGAGAGGAAGCACCTCGCGCGGGGTTGGGAGCTCAGGGGCATCATGCGTTGCCCGTGCGGTTGCAAAATGAGCACGCAATCCAACAAGCCGGAGGGCAAGAGGACCTACCATTACTACGTCTGCAGGCGACGGAGGATGCTCGGCAAAAAGTCTCCGTGCTCACAGAAGTCCCTTAAGGCCACCGAAGTCGAATCGGCGGTGTGGCACTTTGTCTCCGACCTCCTCAAGGAGCCCGAGAGGATAAGGGCCGGAATGAATATCCTGATAGAGCAAGAGCGGGCGGAGGGGGCCCGCGACCCGGCAGCCGAGACGAAGGTTTGGGCAAACAAAGTAGCAGAGTGCGACCGTCTCAGGAGCGCTTACCAGGATCAGCAGGCGGCCGGGCTTATGACCCTGGAGGAGCTCTCCTCCAAACTTGAGGACCTCGATAACGCACGTAGGCGGGCCCACTCCGAGCTCGAAGCCCTAGAGACCCGCGAGGAGCGCGTGGCGAAGTTGGAGGAGGACCGAGACGCCCTGCTGGCCTCCATGGCGGAAACGGTGCCCAAAGGGCTGTACGACCTAACGCCCGAGGAGAAGAACACGCTCTACAGGATGCTGCGGTTGGAGGTCACGCCCGCTTCGGAAGGCTACCAGGTCAGCGGCGCCCTCGGCACTCCTTGTGCACTATCAGAGGTCCACCTCGATGGAACCACCGGGGTAGAATAGCCCACGGACTACATCATCTTGTCGAGTAGCATTGGGTTCCACCGAAGATCAGGAGGATAAGTGACCGAGAGAAGCTACAGCAACCCGCCCGAGAATACCCTCTCCCCCGACAACAACTACTACGCGACCTTTTGGACGGAGAAAGGCCCGATCCGCATAAAGCTCTTCGCCGACAAAGCTCCGGAGACGGTGAACAACTTCGTCTTTCTGGCGCGCGAGGGCTATTTCGACGGGACGACCTTTCACCGGGTCATAAAGGACTTCATGGCCCAGGGCGGCGACCCGACCGGAACCGGGACCGGCGGCCCCGGCTATCGCATCCCGGACGAAGTACACCCGGACCTCAGGCACGACCGCCCCGGCATACTCTCGATGGCTAACGCGGGACCGAACACCGGGGGCTCGCAGTTCTTCATCACCCACGTGGCGACGCCTTGGCTCGACGACCGGCACGCGGTCTTTGGCGAAGTGGTCGAGGGCATGGAGGTCGTGAATGCCATCCGAGAGCGAGACCCGCAGCGCGACCCCGAGCCCGGCGACAGGATAGAGACCGTTGAGATCGAGGAAGTCCCTCGCGGCTGAAGGCGCTGCCGCCGCGGGCTCTCTGGCAGTCGTGGCCTAACCGTGACCCGTATGGAACAAAAGCTCTGTTCGTGCAGATAAGTCGCTGCTATTATTAATTTATCGTTAAGCTGTCGCGCGAGCAGGAGGGAGGTCTGGATGGAAGAATTCGACGCACGGGGTACGGCGGCGGTCTCTCCTTGGCTGCGTTTACGCGCTTCGGCGGTACACCTGTACACGGCGAGCGGGGTGGTGCTGACGCTCCTGATCCTGGTTGCCGCATACCACGGGGACGCCGTGACCGCCCTCTGGCTCATGCTCGCGACCCTCATCATAGACAGCACCGACGGCCTTCTAGCCCGCCGCTTCCGCGTAAAGGAGCTCTTGCCCTCTTTCGACGGTAGCCTCCTGGACAACATCGTGGACTACATGACCTACGTCCTCGCCCCCATCCTCCTCCTCTGGACCGCCGGATACCTGCCGGACGGCACCTTTGGCGTGGTCCTGGCGGCGCTCCCCTTGCTCGCCTCTAGCTACCAGTTCTGCCGCGTAGACGCCAAGACCGGGGACGGCGCCGAGACCGATCACTTCTTCCTGGGCTTCCCAAGCTACTGGAACATAGTGGCGTTCTACGTGATCGTCTTCGACCTTACCCCGACAACGGTGGGCGCGATGCTGCTCGTCTGCTCGGTCTTGGCCTTCGTGCCCGTCCGCTACGTCTACCCGTCGCGCACGATCGCCTTTCGCAAGCTCACCCTCGCGCTCACGACGCTCTGGCTCATAAGCTACGTCATCATCCTGATCCAGATGCCGGACCCAGACCCGATCCTCCGAACCCTCTCGCTCCTCTACCTCGTCTACTACTTCGGTCTAAGCTTCTACATCTCCTTTAAGATTCTCAAGACCCGCCTCGTGGCGTAAGAGGTCGCCGGCTGGCGGCCTGGGTCGCAGTAGGAGTATTACAGCCTCAGCGCGGGAATAAACTTACCCGGTCTTCAAACCGGTAGATATATAGACATATACGGATATTCAAAGGGGTAATGCCGTGTCTAAAGAGGTTGCGGATAAGTTTGTCGAGGCCCTGTGGAAGCTCGAAGAAGACCGGGACGTAGAGGCGCTCGTCGAGGTCCACACGGAGGATTGCAGCGTCGGTAACGTCGCGGTCTCCAAGACCTTTAGTGGCCACGATGGTCTGAGGGAGTTCTGGACGGACTACCGCAAGACCTTCGACGAGATGAAGTCCGAGTTCCGCAACGTCTTCGCCGACGACTCGGGGCACGCCGCCCTGGAGTGGACCACCAAGGGCACCGAGGAGGGCGATACCATCTCCTACGACGGCGTGAGCATCCTGGAGATCGAAGGCGACAAGGTCGCACGTTTCATGGCTTACTTCGACTCCCGCGCCCTGACCAAACAAGTCGTGGACTAAATCTAACTTTCGGCGGTGAGCTATTTTTGCTCCGTGGTGCTCGTGACACTGCAACGGCGAGACGGTGAGCGGTGTTCGGCGAGATCGGAACATCGGGTACTACGCTCCGGTACAGAAGGCTGCGAAAAAGCTAACGGCGTCTTGCTATAAAAGGGACCTTATCTCAGAGACGGGCCAGAATCGCATAAACGCCTCGCCCTCTATGTTCTCGACGGGTAACGGCCCAAATACCCTGGAGTCCGCCGAGTTCGCCCGGTTGTCCCCCATTACAAAGACCTCCC
>JALZFP010000061.1 GCA_030861485.1 Actinomycetota bacterium
CCTGCTCAGAGACGCCCGCTCCCGCAACAGGCGAGGTACGGCCACCTCCCGCGTCCCCCCGGTAACCGCTACCGTCATCCGCTCCTTCGCCCCTGTTCGTTCCTCTATCACAGCGAGGTCTGCCTTGCGCACGACCCAGGTGTCGGGCGTCACCATCCCTGAAACTATGCTCTCCCCGAGCCCCCAGCTCGCCGTCAGGACTACCTCGTCCCGGTTCCCGGATATTGGGTTGGCGCTGAAAACCACCGCCGAGGTGTCCGCCGTGACAAGCTGCTGCACCAATACCGCGACCCTTACACCCTCGGTGTTGAGCCCCTGCTGCCTGCGGTAGGCCAGCACCCGCTCGTTGCGGCCGGAGGCCCAGCAACGGGCGACGGCGCCCAGCACGGCCTCGGCCCCGACCAGGTTCAACTCGGTTTCGTGCTGGCCAGCAAAGGAGGCGAGCTCGCCATCTTCGTCGAGGGCCGAGGAGCGCACGGCTACAGGGACATCGGGAACACCAACGCGACGGGCCAGAGCCTCGTAGGCGGCAGCGAGCTCCGCGCCGAGGCCCGGGGGCAGTGGAGCATCGGCGGATTGCTCCGGGTCGAAAGCGGCGGCGGTGAGACAGAAGCCAGAGGGAACTCGGTAGTCGGCGGCCAGGCGGCTGAGGTGGGCGGCTTTGCCGCCGACCTGACCTGGGTCGTCGCACGCGCGATCGTCGAGCCAAAGGATGTTTGGTACGTTCGTCCTGGCTATCATAATCTTGCTCCCTGTGCCGCTGCTTGTGGAATCGTTTAACGTCGATTTAACGTTTCGCACGGTACCATATCTGACAGAGCGGCTACGATATATAGGACAAATGTCCTACGCGCTCACGGGTTTTGTCCTGCACGCTGATCTGACCCCCTCGTAGGCGTACTTGGCGGTGGTGAGCAAGAGCTTCTCAAATGCAGGCGAGCTTTAGAAGCCTGCCGTTACCGGGCCTTCTCGCGGCTCTGGGACGACAGCTCAGGCAGTAACGGGCTTCCGCTGCCTGCGCTGTACCTCTTTTCTTCTAGGCCCTTATCATCTCTAAGAGACGGGCACCACTCTGGGTTGGCAGGGCGCGGAGGCGCAGCTCAGGCTGTTTTGCCCTTTGAGACCATGAGGAGTTTCATGTGGAGAGAGGGTATCAGAGGCGGTGCTCGGACGGGTTAATGCGACGACGAAGCTGTAATATTGTCGGGTACTGATGTGCTGGATGTGATACGTTGGATACAGGAGGGTGCTCGTGGCGCGCACGAAGACTTTACCGGTTCCAGAGGTCGGAGACGAGGCCCCGGAGTTTCATCTGCCTTCGGCTCAGGGGGGGCAGCTCCGACTGAGTATGAGGACCGCGCGCGGACCGGTGGTCGTGGTCTTCTATAGCGGGGGTTGGTGCGAGGAGGACGTGGCTTACTTCAAGGACCTGGCAGCGAAGGAGGACGAGATCAACCTGGCAGCCGCCTCTATCGTCGGCATCGGGCTCGGCGAGCCCCACGAGGCGCGCGACTTTGCCCGTGAGACCGGCATAGAGTCTTACGTCCTCTACGATTACACCGGCGTGGCTACCCGCGAGTACGGTCTCCTAGAGAAGGATAGGGAGCACGGCGAGTACGCGCGCGCGGCGACTTTCATCGTCAATACCGACCACAAGGTCGTCCACGCCTGGGTGGGGGAGCGGCCGGAGGCCGAGGAGGTGCTCGCGAAGGTCTCCAAGATCACCGGCCTCCCCAAACCCGCCGAGGAAGAAAAGGCCGACGGCGAGGAGGAGAGGCCAAAGAGGAAGAAGACCACTGGCGAGGCGGGCGACGGAGCAGAGAGGGGCGTCGAAGCCGGTGAAGGGGAGCGCAAAAAGCTCTCACCGGAGGAGCGAGAGAGGCGCCGGGCGGAGCGTCGGGCTGCCCGAAACGCTGAAACGGGGGACGACGCGAAACCCCAGAGCGAGACCGGAGACGAGACCGAGGCAAAGCCCGCGGACGGAGAGTAGGGTTATATGGAACATCCAGAGCGTCGTGAGGCAGGAGGAAGAGTTCGTCTGAGGTGGGGCGACCAGGACGAGCGCGAACGAGCGGACAAAGTAGATAAGGATCCAACGGCGGAAGGCTTCACCGAGGAGGGGTTTCCCCCGGAAGACGCTCCTCAGGAGGAGCCTGGCGCCGAGGTTAAGGACCCCGACGAGATTCGTAGACGGCTTGAGGCCAAGGACCAATATATACAGGAGCTGCACGAGGAGCTCGCCGTCGCCAGGGTTACTGCCGACGAGGCGCGGGCGCGAGCGGAGGCGGGGGAGTTGCGCGTGCGGAAACTTGAGGAGGACCGAGGCCAGCTCAGGGAGAAGGTGCGCAGGTTCGAGGAGGAGGAGCGAGGCCGCCGCCGCCGGCGCGAGGGACAGGACCGGCGGGTGGCGCGGCTGGAGCGCGAGCTAGAACGCCGCGAAAACGACATCCGGCACCTAGAAGATCTGCTCGAAGAGAATGAGGAGGTGCTGGCCGATCAGAGCCGGGAGGCTCAGGAGGCGGCCTCCCGCAAAGACGCCGCACTCGAAGAAGCCTTAAGGAGAATCGAGGGGTTGGAGCGCGACCTCGAAGGGCGCGAGGTCGAGGTTGCGCAGCTCAAAGCCACCGTCGACGAGGCGCGAGCGGAGTTGAATCACGAGTACGACCTCAGGCAGCGCATGGCCGAACCAGAGAATCGTCTGCGGGCCGGTATAATGCTCTTCAACGACTCCGAGCATCATCAGGAAGTCGCCTCGATCTCGAAATCCTTGGGCCAGCCGGAGGTGCACGTCTCTTTGGGGAGCGGCGACGAGCCGCCCGCGATCCTCACCTTCACCTGGCGCGACATCACTTGGCGGACCTACAA
>JALZFP010000190.1 GCA_030861485.1 Actinomycetota bacterium
AGGGACGGAGATGAGGGCCGTTACCTCGGCAAAGGGGTAGCCGGTGCCGTCGAAAACGTCAACGATGAGCTCGCCGAGGTGGTTTTGGGAATGGACGTTACCGATGGTCGGGCGCTGGACATGGCCATGATCTTGGCCGACGGTACCGAGAACAAGGAACGGCTGGGGGCGAACGCCATATTAGGTGTCTCCATCGCGGCAGCCAAGGCGGCGGCGGAGGCGACCGGGTTGCCCCTCTTTAGATATCTCGGTGGCCCCGGGGCTTACATGCTGCCGGTACCGTGCGCGAACATACTCAACGGTGGGGCCCATGCAGCCAACAACGTGGACTTCCAGGAGTTCATGGTCGTCCCGGTGGGTTTCGAGAGCTTCAAGGAGGCCCTGCGCTGCGTCGCCGAGGTTTACCAGGGTCTCAAGAGGCTGCTCTCCGAGAAGAAGTTGGGAGGTGGTATCGGGGACGAGGGCGGCTTCGCGCCGGACCTGGACGACAATAGAGAGGCGTTAGCTTTGATGGCGGAGGCCGTTGAGAGGAGCGGTTACTCTTTGGACGAGCAGGTGGCGTTCGCCCTGGACCCTGCTGCCTCGGAGTTCCACGAGGCCGGTACCTACAAGCTATCGGGGGAGGGGAAGACTCTGAGCCGTGAGGAGATGGTTGACTACTATGTAAGCCTGGTGGACGAATACCCCGTTCTCTCCATTGAGGACGGGCTGGCCGAGGACGATTGGGAGGGGTGGTCGCTTCTGACGGAGAGACTGGGGGCGAGGGTGCAGCTCGTCGGAGACGACCTGTTCGTGACCAACCCGAAGATTCTCACTCGGGGCATAGACGAGGGTGTAGGCAACTCCATCCTCATCAAGGTAAACCAGATAGGGACGCTCGCGGAGACGTTCGAGACGATGGATCTGGCACACAAGTCCGGGTATACGACCATGGTCAGTCATCGGAGCGGGGAGACGGAGGACGCAACGATCTCGGACCTTTCGGTGGCGGTGAACGCTGGACAGATAAAGACCGGGGCGCCGGCCCGCGGGGAGCGCGTCGCGAAGTACAATCAGCTCCTCCGCATAGAGGAGGCTTTGGGAAGCGCCGCGTACTACCCGGGGCGCGAAGCTTTCAATCCCCGTAGAGGGAGGGCGTAGGAGGTGGAGCGACGATCGAAGATAGTTGTGACTCTGGGCCCCGGCACCTCGAAGGAGGAGACTATCCGGGACCTCGTACGCTTCGGAGTGGACGTGACGAGGTTGAACTTCAGCCACGGCGAGCACGAGACCCATCTTAAAAACGCCCGTCTAGTGCGCGAGGCAGCGAAGGAATTGGGCCGCAACGTGGCGGTAATGCAAGACATACAGGGGCCGAAGATAAGGATCGGAGAGGTCGTCGGTGAGACTGAGCTCATCGAGGGGAACCGGCTGGCGGTTGCGCCGGGAGATTTCCTGGGCGACGCCAGTCGGCTCTCGACGCCCTACAAACAGGTCATCCACGATGTCAAGCCCGGGCACCGTATACTCCTGGACGATGGCCTTCTAGAGCTTAGGGTCGAAGAGGTAGAGGACAGCGAGATCGAGTGCGTGGTCGTGACGGGTGGTGCAATCTCCTCTCACAAGGGCATGAACTTCCCGGACTCTTCTCTCTCCATAAGCGGCCTTACGCCAAAGGACCTGGAGGATTTGCGCTTCGGGGTCGAGGAGCTCAGACCGGATTGGATCGCCGCCTCGTTTGTCCGCTCCGGGGCCGAGGTCGAGGAGATCAAGGAACGCATAAGCGAGTTCGGCGGGAGCGGCATCCCCCTGATCTCCAAGGTAGAGAAACACGAGGCTATAGACGATATAGAGAATATACTGAAGGCCTCCGATGGCATCATGGTCGCGCGTGGCGACCTGGCGGTCGAGCTCTCGGCGGAGAGGGTTCCTATAGAGCAAAAGCGCATCGTGGCCCGCTGCAGGCGGCTGGGCAAGCCGGTCATCGTCGCCACCCAGATGCTCGATTCCATGATCCGTAATCCTCGGCCGACCCGCGCTGAGGTCTCCGACGTGGCGAACGCCATCTTCGACAGGGCCGACGCGGTGATGCTCTCGGGGGAGACGGCGGTCGGGCGCTACCCGCTAGAGAGTGTGAGGGTAATGGACCGAATCTGCCGGGAGGCCGAGGAGGCCATAAACTACGGCAGGGACATCGTCTCTTCCACCGACTGGGGTAGGGGCGACCGCTACGACGCCCTGACGCACGCCGCGTGCGAACTCGCCGAGGATCTCGGCCTGGAAGCTATCATCACCTCTACTCAGAGCGGGCTCTCGTGCCTTAGAGTGGCGCGTTTTCGGCCGCCGAACAAGATCGTGGCCGTAAGCCCCGAGGAGTCAACGGTCAGAATGCTGGCGATGGTGTGGGGCGTGAACGCCGTCAACGGCGAGCAGCGTGGTGGGATCGAGGAACGCTACGACGAGGCGGTGCACGCCGCCCGGAAGGCCGGGTTGGTCAAGGAGGACGACGAGGTTATCCTCACCGGGGGCTCGATGAGCACCATGCCAGGTTCGACAAATATGCTGAAGTTGCATAAGATAGGCGAAGAGTAGACTCCTCCGTGGGGATATCCAGGCCGCTCAAGGTGATCCTCTACGCGGCCTTTATCGGGCTCCTCCTCGCCTCTTACGTGTCTCCCCTCCAGGACATCGTCGAGAACCGTAGCCGCATCGCCTCCCTCC
>JALZFP010000075.1 GCA_030861485.1 Actinomycetota bacterium
CTGCCGCCCCCATCTGAGCGGCCACCGGCCCGGTCCACAACACCTAAGGTGCGGTGGGTTATAGGAATCCTAGTCCATCGGACCCTTTCCTCCTACCCGTGGTGCAGTGACACCCCAGATAGTACCATCGCTGCCGATCAGCCGCTATGCACCTTTTAGGCCATTTCTGTATCTGGTCCGTGTCTCGCGGCTGTGCGGGGTATCTCCTCATCGGAGGGCTCCCTCGAGGCTACTCGCCCTTCGGACGATACCGGATAGGTACCACGAACCACGCGTAGAGGAAGAAGGCGGCGATGAGTCCGGCGGCCACGGAAGCGTAGTGCGAACCGAACAGGACGTCGGTGATAACAAAGACAGCCCCCATCATGGCAAGAGCGAGCAGTATCATACCGGCGATAGCGAAACGGTTCGCCACCCGCAGGCGGCGCTCCCTGGCGTGGCATCGCCACAAGAGCCTGTGGTGGGCCGAAGGCGCCAGCAACAGACCCGCCGAGAGCGCCGTGCACACGAGCGTCGCGAAGAACACCACCTCCTGCAACGGCGTTATACTCCCGAACCGCGCCGAGAAAGGGACCGTCAGCAGAAAAGCGAACAACACCTGCACCCCGGGCAACGCCACCCTCAGCTCCTGCAGTAGCTCGCCGAGCTCCCGCGCCGTGCGCTCGTACTCGCTCTCCCCGGTCTTCTCCTCTATCAACTCTTCCGCGCCCATGCTGCTCACCACTCTCGCGTGCAACTAACACATATCTATCTTACACTTTACGCGAGGTTGTGGGCTTTCGAGCCGTCCGGAAAAGTCTGTTCGGTGAGATGGGCTGGACGTGGACTGGGACTTCCGGCGTACTGGGCTCTTCAGCCGGTCGCCTCGAGGAGGTATTCTGTTAACCTGATTGCAGGTTACGGGCTTAACCATTCCCTAAAGCTCTCTGGCTAGCTCCCTAGCGAGGATACCGTGCTGAGTACGTTGGCAAAGCATAGCTTCGTGGCGATCCTGCTGGCGGTCGTGATCGAGGAGCTCGGTCTGCCCTCGCCGATACCGACGGACGTTATGATCGTCTTCGCCGGCACGAACTCCGGGGGATCCGTACCGCTGCTGGCGCTGTACTTCGTGGCTTTGGCGCTTGCATCCGCGGTCGGGGGGAGCGGGCTGTACGCTATCGTGCGTCGTGGCGGTCGGCCGCTGGTCGACCGCTTCGGCCGCTACGTGCACCTGGGGCCGGAGCAACTAGCCCGCGCCGAGGCGCTGCTCGCTCGCGGCGGCTGGTGGAGCATCGCCCTGGGCCGGGCGATCCCAGGGGTGCGCTACGCCACGGTGATCGCCTGCGGCCTCTTGAAGGTGTCTTTCCCGCGCTACGTCACGGCCCACATCGCGGGCTCGTCGGTGTACATAGCCGTTTTCCTGGCGCTCGGGGCCGTCTTCGGACCGGCGATCCTCCACCGCATACACCTGCCCGCGCACGCGCTGCGCCTGCTCTGGCTGCTGCCGCTCGCGGTGGGGCTGCCGTTCCTGATCGTGCGGTGGAGCCACCGCGTGCATTCCCAACAGCCGGAAAGCCCGTCGCGCAGGCGACTAGTGGGCGCGGTGCTGCTGGGAAGCTTCGCCGGCACCGTGGCGCTCACTGCCACCCTCTCCACGACCGCCACCGTAGCCGAGTTGTTCGGTGCATCGCACCCCTTGAACGTCACCTATGCCTTGCTGGGCTGGCTGCTGCTCGGCCTGGAGCTCGACGCGGGCCTCGCTCTCATGCTCCTGTACGTGGTCCTGCTGGCGCTGCTCAGCGGCGTGGCCGTGGCCTACTACGAGCTGGTATTTCCGTACCTGACGCCCCGCGGCGCTAAGCCGTCCGGGCAGGTCCTCGGACTGGCGCTGCTGGCCTTTGGCCTTCTAGTAACCGTCTTCCTTTTCTCGCTGTTCGTCGAGCGTGACGGATCGTTCGACGATCTCTGGTGGCAAGATGGCGGGCCCTTGATGCTGCTCGGCCTCGCCGTAGGGGTGGTGGTCTACGCTACTACCTCCGTTTACGGGCGCGCTCTGGCTACAGCTGTGGTGCCCACCCTGCGCGGCGACGCGTCGTAGTCCTTACCCGGACTTGGCCAGCTTCCGGGCGTCCGCGACGCTCTTCCGGCGGGTCTCCTCGATCTTCCGGACCGCGTGGAGCACGAACTCGTCGGAATCCTGCTCGTAGATCGTCCCGGACGACAGATTAAACAATAGATTAAATAACCTTGGTGTTGTAGACGCGTATATCCCTCACCGAACGGAGAGCCCTCTCAGCCTACCCGGGATCAAAGAGCCCGTCCCGGATCGTCTCCTCGCAAACCGTCGGTTGCAGGTGCGCTATCACAACCTCGGCCGCCGAACCTTACTAGCCGGACCCCGACTCCACGCCACGCGCGGCGGCGGGCGGAACGAGACCGAGACCCTCGGCGTGCCCGGCGGCTTCGGCCGTACCGGACGTCAGCAGCATCTCCACCCCGAGGTCTAGCAATTCTTTGGAAATTTTGCGCACCTCCGCGTCGCGTTCCGGGGTAGTAACGTCACGAATGTAGACGGCGAGAATACGGTCGGGGTGCTCGTAGACGATCCGGCGGTAGATCTCCGGGTCCTGCTCGCCAGAGTCGCCGATCATCACGAAGGGAAGGTCCGGGTACGTCGCGAGCAGGGTCCGTATGACGCCGAGCTTGTGCTCCCCGTGGTCCTGCAGCTTTGTCGGGCTCCAGTCCCTCAAGAACAGCGGACCCCCCGGTATCCCGTGCACGTTGAACAACTCCTCAATCATGTCGTAGAGGTTCCAGGGGCCGTTCGAGACGTAGAAGATCGGGTTGCGCTCCCCGCCGCTCCGGCCACGCTGCAGGGCCCGGTAGAAGGCGGCCACACCCTCAAACGGCAACCGCGTGTGGGCGTTGCTGAGCAAGGTGATCCTGGCCATCCTCAAGAGGTTCGTCGCGCTCGAGTACACCACCGTGTCGTCGAGGTCGCTCACGACGCCAAAGCGCGCCCCGGTCGGGACGAGTACGCTCCCCGTAGCCCGCGCCCCTCTCTCCGAACGGGGCCACGCGACCTCGATCTGGACCGGATACCAGTCCGTTTCACCTTTTAGCGGCTGCGCAAGCTCTAAGCGGACGTCGAAGAACCCTTCCTCGTCGGCTGTCACCTCCGTCTCGTACCGGCCATGAGAAGCCCTTACCCGCGCGTGGGGCACCTCCGAGCTGAAGAAGCGACGGGCCATGTTCCGCAGGTTGCGCCGCCGGGAGTCGCCGGCGCTTGAAGGCTTGAGGCCCGGCGTCTCCAGGACGCGGCCCTTGAGGAAAAGCCTTTCTCGCGTTCCGTGACCGCGGTACGGCAGGATCTCGACCGGTCCGATCCGCCCCGTCCACCGCTTGAGCCCGAACCTCAGCCGGTCGAACCACTCCTCGGAGGTCCGTCCTGCCGCGACTACGCTACGCTTCCAACTGCGCAAACCGTCCCTCCGCCCAAGATACTAAACCGCCCCACTGAATTATGCGCCAACCGCTACTCTGACGCCCCTTCTTCCGGCAATGCGGGATTCAAATGGGTAGTTCTGTGCAGAGGTAAGTTTCCTCCAAGCGCTATACCAACTCCTCCTTACCCCACCTCCTCTAGCGGGCAAGCCCGCGCAAACGACCGAACGTTGTAGGTACTATTCCCTTACGGAAACGCCGAGGTGGTCGTAGGCGCGGCGGGTGGCGATGCGGCCCCGGTTGGTGCGCTGCATCAAGCCGCTCTGGAGGAGGTATGGCTCGTAGACGTCCTCGACGGTGTCCCGCGCCTCGCCCAGGGCGACGGAGATAGTGCCAACCCCCACGGGACCGCCGTCGAACTTCTCGATGATGAGGGAGAGGTACTCCCGGTCTATCCGGTCGAGGCCCAGGCCGTCCACGCCCTGCATTGCCAAAGCAGCCCGCGCCGTCTCTTCGTCTATCGTGCCGTCGCCCACCACCTCAGCATAGTCACGTACCCGCCTTAAGAGACGGTTGGCGATACGCGGGGTGCCGCGGCTTCGGGT
>JALZFP010000091.1 GCA_030861485.1 Actinomycetota bacterium
TTCGAGGCGCGGGAGTTCGCAGAAGCGTTGTTTGGAGACTTGTAAACATGTTCGATACTTTAAGCGAGAGGCTGGGTTCGGCTCTAGACGGGGTGCGCGGTAGCGGTAACCTCACCGAGGACCAGGTAAAGAAGGTCACGCGGGAGATACGGCTCGCCCTCCTAGAGGCGGACGTGAACTACGGGGTTGTCAAAGAGTTTGTCGGCAACGTGCGCGAGCGGGCCACGGGGGCGGAGGTCTCGAAGGCTCTGAGCCCGGGCCAGCAGGTCGTGAAGATAGTCAATGAGGAGCTTGCGAATCTCATGGGGGGAACGGCGAGCAAACTCTCTTTTGCTTCTCGGCCGCCGACGGTGGTGATGCTCGCGGGCCTCAACGGTCACGGCAAGACGACGACCGCTGGGAAGCTCGCGCTCTTCGTACGCAAGAACCTGGGCAAGAACCCGTATCTGGTGGCGTGCGACACGTACCGTCCAGCGGCCATAGACCAGTTGCAGCAGATCGGTAAGGAGCTGGGTGTGCCGGTCTACACCGAGGGTACGGAGCCTCCCCCTGAAGAAATCGCCGAGCGCGGCATCAAGGCCGCCAGGGACGAGGGGTACGACTTCGTCATCGTGGACACCGCGGGTCGGCAGGTCGTGGATCAGGAGATGATGGAGGAGATCAAACGTGTGAGCAGTGCGATAAAGCCACACTCGGTGTTGCTGGTCCTTGACGTGGTGACGGGGCAGAACGCGGTCGAGATCGCGCAAGCCTTCGGGGAGTACGCGGACTTCGACGGGATGGTCCTGACCAAGCTCGACGGTGACGCTAGGGGCGGGGCGGCGCTTTCGGTCGTCTCGGTAACGGGACGCCCCATAAAGTTCGCCAGCGAGGGCGAGAAAATGGGCGAGTTTGACTACTTCTACCCCGACCGGATGGCGGGGCGCATCTTGGGGATGGGAGATGTGCTAACCCTTATCGAGAAGGCCGAGGCTCAGGTGGACCGCGAGGAGGCCCAGGCCCAGAGCCAGAAGCTCCTCGCCGGGAAGTTCGACTTCGAGGACTTTTTGAAACAGATGCAGATGATAAAGAAGATGGGCCCACTCTCGGGGCTCCTCGGCATGATCCCCGGTATAGGCAAGCAGCTCAAGGGCGCGAACCTAGACGATTTGGACGACGGGGCCCTGAACCGGGTCGAGGCGATAATAACCTCGATGACTGTTCAGGAGCGGCGCAACCCCAAGCTGTTGCAGAACCCGAGCCGGGCACGTAGGATTGCACGCGGTTCCGGCTCGACCCAGCAGGACGTTCAGAAGCTCGTTAAGCAGTTCGGTCAGATGCAGAAGATGATGCGGCAGATGGGCAAGGGTGGCATGCCGAAGATGCCCCGGATGCCGTTCAACATAAGATAGCGAGAGAGGTGGAATTATGGCGGTAAAGATAAGACTGGCTAGGCACGGCTCGAAGAAGGCGCCTTTCTACAGGATAGTGGTAGCTGATGCGAGGAGCCCGCGCGACGGGGCGTTTATAGACCGGGTTGGTACGTATAATCCGCGCACGCAGCCCTCCCAGATAAACGTAGACGTTGAGAAGGCGCAGGAGTGGCTCGGCAAGGGGGCGCAACCCACAGAACAAGTACGCAAGCTCCTGAAAATCTCCGGAGCCCTTTAGGGCGGAGGAGCACCGTTGCGGCAGCTGGAAGACCTACTGCTTTTTCTGGCGCGTTCTCTTGTGGACGAGCCGGAGAAGGTCGAGGTCGAAGGAAGAGAGACAGACTCGAGGGTGGCTCTTACCTTGCGCGTGGCACCCGATGACGTGGGGAGGGTTATCGGGCGCGGGGGCAGGGTCGTGAAGGCGATCCGTACGGTGATGAAGGCGGCTTCCGTGAAAGCGAACAAGCGTGTTCACGTGGAGGTTGCGGACTAAGGGCCGTGGACGGTTCCGCTAAGGGCCAGAGGCTCCCTTCGGGCCTCGCTGATCCGGTGGTGATAGGCAAGATCGTCGCTCCGCACGGAGTGTGGGGTACCCTAAAGGTCAAGGCGCTTGGGTCGGGCCGCCACCTGAGAAAGGGCGTCGAACCCTACGTAAACGGGGAGCGCCGCCGCATCCTAGTAGCACGCGAGACGCCAAAGGGTTTTCTGGTCAATCTCGAAGGTATCGGAGATCGCGTACTCGCCGGGAACCTGCGAGGGATAGACTTGTTGCTAGACCGCGAACAGCTGGACGCACTCGATGAGGAGGAGTTCTACATCGGGGACCTCCTCGGGCTGGAGGTCTACGATGTGGCGGGGACCCGCGTGGGTAACGTGGTCAATACCTTTGAAACCCCCGCGCATGAGGTCCTGGTGATCCTGGACAATGAGTTCGTGGAGCAGTACGTACCCTTTACCATCGAGCACGTCCCGTCGGTCGATCCGGAGAGGGGATGTATCATGGTGAGCCTTTTCGAAGACCTCTCCAAATGAAGAGCATAGACATCTTCTGCGTATTCCCGGAGGCGGTGGAGGCCGCGGTGCGTGTCGGGGTGGTCGGGAGGGCCATCGAAAGGGGGGTGATCTCGCTCCGCACCTACGGCCTGCGGGAGTACGCCCCGAAGGGAAGGATAGATGATATGCCTTTTGGAGGAGGCGCGGGAATGGTAGTGCGGGTTGACGTCGTCGCCCGGGCCTTTGAGGTGGTGTACGGCGTTCCGGCGCGCGCGGTGAGGGAGAAGCGGCGGGTGATCCTCACGGAGCCCAGGGGGCGAACTCTTACGCAGGGCTACGTCAGGGAGCTTGCGGAGGATCTTTCGGGTGACCGATGCTTGACGATAGTCTGCGGGCGGTACGGCGGGATGGACGAGCGGGTGAGCAAGGCTCTGGCCACCGAAGCTGTCTCTTTGGGCGATTTTGTGCTCTCGGGTGGGGAGATTGTGGCGGCGGCGCTTTCGGATGCGGTAATACGCCTCCTCGGGGGCGTGCTCGGGAACGAGGAGAGCTTGATCGGGGAATCGTTTTCGCGGGAGGGCGCTCTGGGGCCGCCGCAGTACACGCGGCCAGCGGTGTGGGATGGAGAGGAGGTGCCGGCCGTGCTATTATCCGGCAACCATGCCGAGATCCACGCCTGGCGGGAGAGCGTGACGCGCAGCAGGGCCGGGTCAAGAACCCAGTCCGACACCAAAACCGGCTCGCGAAGAGAGGCCGAGGAAGAGCCCCCACCCCCGAGTACCCGAACATCTTCTGAGAGAGGAGACGAATATGATCACGAACGATACGATAAAGTCAGACGGCACCCGCTCTAACGTCGTCGAGTTCAAACCGGGGGACACGGTGCGAGTCAGCTACCGGGTCATCGAGGGTAACCGGGAACGAGTACAGAACTTCGAGGGCCTCTGTATTCAGCGCAAAGGCGAGGGCATAGGCGAGACGTTCACCGTACGCAAGAACTCCTTCGGAGTTCCGGTAGAGCGCGTCTTCCCTCTGCATTCGCCGAAGATAGCGGGATTAGAGGTGGTCTCGCGAGGCGACGTCCGGCGGGCGAAGCTCTACTATATCCGCGATAAGGTCGGCAAGAAGGCCCGGGTCAAGAAGGCCACTTAATCTAAGGGCAAGCAATTTGAGCCGTGCCCACCGAGGGCTTTGTGCACAGAGCGACGCCCTCTACGCCTTCGATGCCGCATGGCTGGCGGAGCGGAGCGGACCTCTAGCGGGTGCCGACGAGGCTGGACGCGGCGCACTGGCTGGGCCGTTGCTTGCGGCGGCGGTCGTTCTGGGGGAGGATGAAATCCGAGGGATAAACGACTCCAAGGCCCTCCGCGCCGGCCTGCGCGAGGAGCTCTACGAAGAGGTGCTCGAAACCGCCGGTGCTCTCTGCATCGCCTCCTTCCCGGCCTGGTGGATCGACCACCACGGCGTTGGCACCGCGAACAGGGAAGCGCTCGGGCGTGCGCTGGAAAGCCTACGCCCCTACGCCGGGTGCGGCCTCGCGGATGGGAACCTTAAGCTTATGCCCGAGATCGAGTGTCTGCCACGGGCGGACGGTAAGAGCGCCACGGTTGCGGCGGCGAGCGTGGTGGCGAAGGTCCTGCGGGACGGTGCGATGCGGGTGTTGGCGGACGAGTATCCTCGCTACGGCTTCGAGCGCAACCGGGGATATGGAACTGTTGAGCACCGCTTGTCCCTGCGGGAGGCCGGACCGTGCAGGGTGCATCGCCTGAGCTACGCTGGGGTCACCTGAACTGGGCAGGCGACGGCTCGGAGGCAGGGCCGAGGCCCTAGCTTTAGAGTACCTCGAAGAGAAAATACACCCTCGTCGACCGCTAACTACTGGACACCTTACGGTGAGGTCGACCTCTTCATTCGCGACGAGGAGACTCTGGTCTTCATTTCAGAGTACAAAGCAAACTACTGAAATTCCTGAGTTGCAGTTCTATGCCTTGCTGACCGACGGCACTAGAGATGTACACTTCAGGCAGCTGGCGGTGTGTAAAACGGCAGGAACGCTTGGCGATAAGAGGATCACCTCCGAACTTTAGACGCCTGGATACCAAATGTTGATAGCTGCGCGATCTCACTAAGTTGGTTATCTGTTCGTTGGTCGCTACATACCACGGTGGTGTGGCTTCCGCGCCTTGATAGAAGTACCTATGAAAACCCCTCCAGTTATCAAAGGGTTAGTTAGGGCCAGACAATGGCTTATTGCCTCGGTCTTAATGCATAGGGTTTCGCATCATTAGGCTCCTCACGACCTTTTACTTCTACGAGGGGCTCACCTTAAAAGAGATCGGCAATGCTCTCAAGTCGACCCAGGAGCACGCAAGCCAGATCCTCAAGCAAGCTCCACCCAGGCCGCGGGATATAATGGCAGGACCATCCTTGCTCGCATTGGAAAGCTTCAGGCCAAGGTTTGAGGCTATTAAGGAGGCTAGAAGCTTGTGCCCCGCTATGCTACCATCTGCGAGGCTTTGATCACGCACGCCCGCCGAGGGCACACCCCGAGAGGATTAGCCCAGGTGGTGGTCCACGGAGGTTTCTCGTCGAGTTACTCTGAGGATTGCGAGACGCGGGCGGAGGTTTAACCACCTGAAAGAAGGAGCGGTAGAGGATTTTGGAGAGTACAGTAGAGCAGGTTGTGGGCGTAAGAGAGCTCCTGGAGGCCGGTGTCCACTTCGGTCACCAGGCGCGCCGGTGGAACCCCAAGATGAAGCGGTATATATTCGCTGAGCGCGGCGGCGTCCACATCATCGACCTTGATCAGACGGTCACCCTTCTCGAACGCGCCCAGAAGTTCGTGCGCGCAGTGGCCGAGGCTGGGCGAGAGATACTGTTCGTTGGAACGAAAAAGCAGGCCCAACTCACCGTGGCCGAGCAGGCTATAAGGAGCGGCCAGCCCTACGTCGTTGAGCGTTACATCGGCGGGATGCTGACCAATTTCCAGACCATCCAGCCTCGCATCCAGTACTTTAAGGACCTCGCGCAGACCGTGGAGGAGACGCCCGAGGAGGAGAGGACGGGCCGGGAGTGGTTTGCCCTCTATCGTGAGTACCAGAAACTCCGGCGCAACTTTGCTGGTATCACCGAGATGGAGCGGCTGCCGGGGGCGGTCTTCGTGATCGACCCGAAGCGTGAGGAGCTCCTGGTCAAAGAGGCGAACCGCCTCAAGATACCTGTGGTGGCCCTGACCGACACCAACTGTGACCCGGACGTGGTCGACTATGTCATCCCGGGTAACGACGACGCGATACGCTCGATTAACCTCATCAGCCATCTGCTAGCCGATTCGATCTTGGAGGGCCGGGGTGAAGAGGTTGGCCCCGTGGCAGAACGCCCTGTACCCCCGGCGGTCGAGGAGGCACTTATCACCCAAGGGGCGGCTACCGAAGACCTCTCCGAGGCGGCCAGAGAAGGCGGCGTTTCGGAGAACAATACGTCGGGCCTCGCGGACCCCGTCGAGTCGGCCGGTGAGATCTCCCCGGAAGAAGACCCGACCACGAGTTATCGGGGCACGGAGGACCGGCAAGAAGCGGCACGCGAGCAGGTCAGTGGCCCAGGCGATCCCGTTGCGGGCGCAAGCACTGCTGACGAGCCGGACGTACCCGAAGCGGGAAGGGCATCGGTTGGCGATACCGAGGGGGTCCCCGGGGGCGGTGAGGCCCTCCCGGGTGAGCTGGGCGATGGTGAACCCGAGTCCGGTGTGGCCCCCTCCAGCCAGGCGGCGCCCGAACACGGTGGATCGGAAGAGGCCGAAGCCTCCGGGGAGTTGGAGGAGCCCTCTGCCAATCAGGAAGCGGTGGGTGATGAGGCTGCAGGGAACGATGAGTAAGGGAGAAGTAGGAGCTTTGGCTAACACCATCGAGAAGATAAAGCAGCTCCGCGAGGAGACGGCCGCTGGGATGATGGACGTAAAGAGGGCTCTGGAGGAGTCCGATGGCGACATAGAGGGCGCCCGTCGCGTCCTCAGAGAGCGTGGGCAGGCAATTGCGGCGAAGAAGAGCAGCAGGGAGACGCATGAGGGCCTGATCGAGGCTTACGTCCACTTCAACGGGCGAGTCGGTGTCCTCGTGGAGGTGAACTGCGAGACGGACTTCGTTGCGCGTACGCCGGAGTTCAAGGAGTTCGCTCGCAACGTAGCGCTGCACGTCGCGTCGATGAACCCCTTAGCCGTCTCGCCGGAGGACATTCCACAGGAGGCCATAGAGGAGGAGCGTTCTATAGCCCGCAAGCAGGCCGCCGACTCGGGCAAGCCCGATCACATCCAGGAGAAGATCGTCGAGGGTAGGGTGAACAAGTTCGCTAAGGAGCGGACCCTCCTCACCCAGGACTACGTCAAGGAGCCGGAGAAGTCTGTCGGCGACCTTTTGCAGGACACGATTCAGAGGGTCGGCGAGAACGTTGTCGTCCGCCGCTTCGTCCGCTACGAGCTCTAGGACTGCCGGGACGAGAGCGTGGAGGAGCCCGCCCCGGCAGGGGGAGAGAGAGCAGCACCCGTGGAGCCGGAGTCGGCTTTAGGACCCGTAAAGCGCGTCGTCCTCAAGCTCTCGGGAGAGAGCTTGGCGGGAGACGGGGGATACGGTATCGACCCTGAAAGCCTGGACGCCACGGCGAACCAGGTCGTTGAGGCGGTCTCGGCGGGTGCGGAGTTGGCGATCGTGGTTGGCGGCGGGAACATCTTTCGCGGTTCGCAGGTGGCCGACGTTCTCGGTATAGAGAGCGCGACGGCTGATTACATGGCGATGCTCGGGACCGTCATAAACTCCCTAGCTCTGCAGGCGGCGCTGGAGGGGCGTGGGATCGGTACCCGGGTACAGTCGGCCATCGAGATGCAGGAGGTAGCCGAGCCCTATATAAGGCGGCGCGCCATGCGGCACCTGGAGAAGGGGCGGGTCGTTATCTTCGCCTCCGGCACCGGTAACCCGTTCTTCACCACTGACACGGGCGCGGCCTTGCGAGCGCTAGAGATCGGGGCTGACGCCCTACTCATGGCAAAAAACCGGGTGGACGGGGTCTACGACAAGGACCCGAAAACGAACCCGGACGCGGTAAAGATAGAACGCCTCACGTACATGGACCTCCTCTCGAAGAACCTCGCTGTGATGGACCACACGGCTGCCACGCTCTGCAGTGGGGAGCGTCTGCCGATCATCGTTTTCGATATACTGAAACGCGGTAACCTACGCGGGATACTGAGGGGCGAACGGGTAGGTTCCCTGGTCTGGATTCCGGGGGACGGTGCCTGAAACACACTGTGGGCCAAGCCACGGGCGGAGGAGAAGAGTATGTCTGAAATCGTAGATCTGACGGCGGCCGAGCGCCGGATGCAGGGTGCTCTAGATTCGGTCCGGCGAGAGTTCTCGACCATCCGCACGGGGAGGGCGAACCCGGCCATCCTGGACCGCATCGAGGTCGCAGCGTACGGCTCGACAATGCCCCTACGAAGCGTAGCAAACGTGAACGCCCCCGAGTCCAGGCTGCTTACGGTTACGCCCTTCGATCCTGGGACCATAAAGGCCATCGAGCGGGCCATAGAGCAGGCCGACATCGGGCTAAACCCCCAGAACGACGGCAAGATCATAAGGCTTCCCATCCCCGAGCTTACCGAGGAGCGCAGGAAGCAACTGATACGGCTCGCTCGCCAGTACGCCGAGGAGGGCCGCGTTTCGATCAGGAACGTCCGGCGTGACGAGATGCGCGACCTCCACGAGCTGGTGAAGATGGGTGAGATCTCCGAGGACGAAGAGCACCGGGCGGAGGTCGAGCTTCAGCAGATGACCAACCAGTACGCCAAACACGTCGACGCTGCCTTGGCAGACAAGGAAGCCGAGCTACTCGAGGTATGAAGCCCTGCTGAACCCCGCCCATAAAAAGTTGCCCGTGCGGCTTAGCGAACCCGCTGAACGTCGCGTACTAACCCCCGTAGACCGGGAGAACACGCCTCGGCACGTCGCCATCATTATGGACGGCAACGGCCGCTGGGCGAAGGCCCGCTGGCTACCCCGGGTCGCCGGTCATCGAGCGGGGGTGGCGGTTCTCACCCCACTGCTTGAGACCGCTGGAGAGCTAGGCGTAGAGGCTCTCACCCTTTACGCTTTCTCGACCGAGAACTGGGAACGCCCCGAGGCCGAGGTAGACTCGCTTATGGCCTTGTTTCTGGAGGCGGCGAAAGACAAGGTTCCGGAGCTAAACGAGCGTGGCGCGCAGCTGCGTTTCCTCGGGCGCCGGGGGCACTTGCCCGAAGATGTGCAGGCGGCTATCGAGGAGGCAGAAGGGCTCACCAGGGATAATGACAGGCTCCAAGTCTACGTCGCGCTCAACTACGGCGGCAGGGCGGAGATCGTGGACGCCGCCCGACGCATGATGGAGAGTGGCGTAGAGCCGGAAGAGGTCGACGAGGCCACCTTTGCCTCCTACCT
>JALZFP010000096.1 GCA_030861485.1 Actinomycetota bacterium
ATCTGTGTGAGGCAGCGGGGGCACTCAGCCCACGCTTCCCCGCTTGACGAGCCCTCTCCCCTCTGGTAGCTTGGTCCGGACAGCATACCCCTTTAACGGCGTCCCGTGAGGCGCGAAGGAGGTAACATATTGATACTATCTGTCGCCGACGCTCGTCGGCACGGCCGTGCGAACGACGTCGCCACGGAAGGTTCGGCCCTCTCCGAAGTACTCTCTAAAGATGGCATAGACCGTTCTCTAATGCGGATCTCGCACGAGATCCTCGAACGCAACGCCTCTTCTCTTGAAGGCCTCGCTTTGGTCGGCGTACTCACTCGTGGGGTCCCGCTGGCGCACAGGATCGCGCGTAACATTGAGCACTTCGAGGGTTTGGAGGTCCCCGTCGGCTCCCTAGACATCACCCTGCACCGAGACGACCTGCGGACGACGCAGGGCACAAGGCGTAGCGAGGAACCCGAGTTGCGGGGGGGACGCGTCCCGTTCGGCGTCGCCGGAAAGACGGTGGTGCTCGTAGATGACGTGCTCTATACCGGACGGACGGCGCGGGCGGCGATAGACGCGCTCCTGGAGCTCGGCCGGCCGGCGGCGATACGTCTCGCTATTCTAGTAGACCGCGGTCACAGAGAACTACCGATAAGGGCGGATCATGTCGGGAAGAACGTCCCGAGCAGCCGCGGGGAGACAATCCGCGTGAGGCTCCTCGAGATTGACGGCGAGGAAGGGGTGGTCCGCGTTGCACGGTAGGGACTTTCTGACCCTGCAAGGCGTGAGCAGGGACGAGCTAAAGGAGATACTGAACCTGGCCCGGGCTTGCGACACCGGGCTCTCGGGGCGACCACTGGCAGGCAAAACCGTGTGCCTAGCCTTCTTCGAGGCCTCGACACGTACGGCCGTCTCGTTCGAGCTCGCGGCCAAAAGGGCGGGGGCGGACGTTTTATCGATCTCCGAGAAGGGCAGCGCGATCCAGAAGGGCGAGTCTCTCATCGACACCGTCGTGACCCTCGACGCCCTGGGGGCGGACGCTGTCGTGATCCGGCACCCCTCGACGGGCGCCGCCCGCAGCGCAGCCAAGCATACGAGCGCCGCCGTCGTCAACGCTGGCGATGGGCGCGGTCAGCACCCAACACAGGCCCTCCTCGACCTCTACGCCCTCTCGCAAGCCCTGGGCGGCTTCGACGAGCTGATAGACAAAAGGGTCGCGATCTTAGGGGACATCCTCCATAGTCGGGTGGCTCGCAGCGTGGTCCCCGCCTTCCGGGCGGCAGGCATGGAGGTGGTGCTGGTCGCACCCGCCACCCTCTTGCCCGGCGAGTCCGAAGCCTGGGGCCTCCCCATCCTCTCCTCGGTGGACGACGCGCTCGGCTGGGGTGCCGACGTCCTCTACACGCTGCGGCTACAAAGAGAACGCATGGCAGGGGCACTAGTTCCCTCCGTCGCCGAGTACTCCCGCTACTACGGGGTCGCGGAGCGTCACCTCAAAGAATGTGTTCTGGTTATGCACCCGGGTCCTGTTAACCGGGGCGTGGAGATCTCCGGCGACGTGGTGCTCTCAGGTGCTTCCCTGATCTCCAACCAGGTCGCGTCCGGTGTCGCCGTGCGGCAGGCGGTACTCGCCTTGGCGGTGGGCGCCGCCGAGAGAGTTGCTGCGTGACGGGTACACCCGACGACCTAGTAATACGTGGTAGCCACGTATTGGATCCCACGAGCGGCCTCAACGGCACCACCGACGTGCGCCTCTTGGACGGGCGCATAGCCGAGGTCGGGGAAAACCTGCAGGGTATACGGCGCGTTGATGCCGACGGCCTCTACCTGTTCCCCGGCTTCGTGGACGTGCACACCCACTGGCGAACGCCAGGTCGGGAGGACGAGGAGACCATCACGAGCGGCTCTGAAGCCGCCGCAGCCGGTGGCTTTGCTAGCGTCGTGATGATGCCCAACACCGACCCGGTGGTGGACAGGCCCGTGGTCGTCTCCGGACTGTTGCGTCGCGTCGAGGAGGAGTCTCGGGTGCGCGCCTACGTCTCGGCTGCCCTGCACGAAGGACTCAAAGGCGAGCGGCTCACCGAGATGCGGCTCTTGAGAGAGGCCGGGGCTTTCTGCGTCTCAGATGACGGACTAGGTACGCAGAGCACCGGAGTCTTGAGGAACGCCATGCTCTACGCAAAGTCTGCCGGGCTGCCGGTGATTTTGCACTGCGAAGATCATACGCTCGCGACCGGCGTAGTTCACGACGGCGTGGCCGCAGCGCTCGCGGGGGTGCCGGGCTCGCCCGCGAGCGCCGAGGATGTAGCGACGGCTGTGGCATTGGTCCTTACGGCGGAGACCGGGGCTAAAGTTCACATAACCCACGTTTCGACCGCGCTCTCGGCAGCACTCGTCGGCTTCTTCAAAGACCTCTCGGTTGCATCAGCGACCGCGGATACCACGCCGCACCACCTGACGCTCCCCGACGAATTGGTGGCCACCCTGCAGGGTCTCTACCGGGTGAACCCGCCTTTGAGACCGGAGGAGGACAGGCTTGGGGTTGGAGATGCGCTCGCAAGTGGTATCCTGGACTTCGTGGCGACCGACCATGCGCCGCACGCCACCGAGGAGAAGGAGCTACCGCTGGAAGAGGCCGCGCCCGGGTACCTGGGGCACGAGACAGCCTTTTCGGTGCTCTACACGGAGCTGGTACAGCAAGAGAAGCTCCCACTCTCGCGGCTGGTCGAGGCGATGGCTTCGGCTCCGGGACGTTGGGTTCGGGGCGACGCTTACGGAATCCTCCCGGGGGCGCCTGCAGATCTGGCCCTGATGGATCTCTCTGAAGAGTGGACGGTGCGGAGGGATACGCTCGTCAGCCGTTCCTCAAACAGTCCATATCTCGGGCAGAGGTTAAAGGGGCGTGTCGTGGGTACGGTGGTCGGCGGCGAGTTAATATACGATCGAATGGGAGCAAAGTTTGGAGCACGGGCTTAACTCGGGGCTGGCGGGACAGAGCCGGGCGCTGATTGTTTTGGAGGACGGGGTTTCTTTCTCGGGCTGGACCTTCGCGGGCGAAGGCGAGGTCTCGGGAGAGGTTGTCTTTACAACGAGCATGGTCGGCTACCAGGAGACTCTCACGGACCCCTCTTACCGCGGCCAGATTGTGCTGTTTACCTACCCACTTATAGGTAACTATGGCGTCATCCCTGGCGACGAGGAGTCGGCGAAAATCCAGGCCGCCGCCGTCCTTGTGCGCGAGTACACCCCGTACCACAGCAACTGGGCGAGCGAACTCTCCCTGGCCGCCCTTCTGGAACAGAACGGAGTCTTGGGCGTCGAGGGGGTAGACACCCGCGCCTTGACCCGTCACCTGAGGGACAAGGGCACGATGCGTGGAGTGATCTCTACCCTCGAGTCGAACGTTAAGGTTCTGCGGGAGAAGGCCAACGCCCACCCCAGCATGGTAGGCCTCGACCTCGCCTCCTCTATCACCGAGCTTTCGGAGCCCACCCTGCTCCCGGCTTTGGGGGAGGAGTGTTGCCGCGTCGTCGCTCTCGACTACGGGGTGAAGGGCTCTATTTACAAAGAGCTCAGGAGTCGGGGCGCGACAGTGCTTGCGGTGCCGGGCTCCACACTCCCTGCCGAGGTCCTCGCGCAAGAGCCTGATGGAATCTTCCTTTCGAACGGACCCGGAGATCCTGCAGCCC
>JALZFP010000100.1 GCA_030861485.1 Actinomycetota bacterium
GGCCAGGGGCGCGGGTCGGTGCCAGGGCGGTCCTCGGGCAAAACTGTAGCGTGGGGCGCAAGGCGGTGCTAGGAGAAGACGGGGAGGTTGCGGCGCTCTCTCACGTCGAGGGGGGCAGCGTGTGATCTCGGTTGTGGTCGGGCTCGATGGCCTCGGGACAGACAGCTTCTCAAACGTCGTCATCTACTGGGTCTCCTTACGACGGCCCATCATCTGGCCGTCGGCGAGACGTCCACATTGCGGGGAGCGCGTCTGGCAAAATCGTCAGTGGCAAAGCCTCTGATACTCGGGCCGGCGGCAAGACCGGCGACAATGGCGGTAGTGGTGTTAGGGGTGGAGACAGCGGTGATGGTGGCAGTAGGGATAACAGGGCCTTACCAGCCGTCTCCGGGCGACCCGGATTTTGGGTGCAGCAAGGAGGATGGTGGAGATCTATTCAGCAGTGGTGATGAATTGCCGTCTCTTTGGGGGCACGGGCAGCAGGATGACCGATCCCGGCGGGTGGTTTATATTAGCCGGAGCGTAGCCCAGGCTACGCGTCGCTTGCTCGGACGTAGATCTAGAGAGGACGTATTCTAGGGCGGTGAGGTTTGGTTTTTCGACAGCGGGGGAGTCACACGGACCCGCGGAGGTTACTCTGGTACATGGGGTCCCGGCGGGCTTAGGGCTTCTCGCGAAGGATATCGACCGGGACCTGGTGCGCAGGCAGCAGGGATATGGCCGGGGCGGGCGCCAGAAGATAGAGAAGGACGAGGTCGAGTTCCTGGGCGGTGTGCGCCACGGGTACACTTTGGGGTCTCCCATAGCGATGCTCGTGCGCAACCAGGACTACGCCAACTGGGAGGCCAGGATGACCCCGGACCTCCCCGAGGAGCCTATCAAAAAGGTTACGTTGCCTCGTCCCGGGCACGCGGATCTCGCCGGGATGCAGAAATATGCCTTCGACGACCTGAGGAACGTCTTGGAACGCTCCAGCGCCCGTGAAACGACCGCCCGGGTAGCCGCCGGGGGGGTTGCAAGGAAGCTACTCGGAGAGTTCGGCATGACGATAACGAGTGCGGTGTACAGGATCGGGGCGGCCGCGATCGACAAGGAGCGAGTGATCTTGGAGGTCGATAAAGCCGAAGGATCGGAGGTGCGCTGCCCTGACGAAGAGAGTACCGAGAAGATGAAGGCGGAGATCGACGCCGCCCGGCGTGCCCGAGACGCCCTGGGCGGAAATTTCGTGGTGATGGCTGAGGGGTGCCCGCCGGGCCTGGGGTCATACGTGGACTGGCGCGATAAGCTCGACGCGAAGCTCGCCCACGCGGTCATGTCTATTAACGCCGTGAAGGGTGTCGAGATCGGTATGGGATTCGAAGTCGCGGAACACCGCTCGAGCGACGTCCAGGACGAGATAGTACTGGAAGATGGGGCCGGGTACGCTCCTCGTCTGGCGCGCACGAGCAACCGGCTCGGTGGGCTCGAAGGCGGCATGACCAACGGTGAGCCTATTGTAGTCGCGGCGGCCATGAAGCCGATCTCCACGATCGCGAAAGCCCTGCGCACCGTGGACCTCTCGACCTACGAACCGTCGCGCGCCTTCCGAGAGCGGGCGGACTCTTGTGCCGTGCCCGCCGCGGCGGTAATAGGGGAGGCGATGGTCGCTGTCGTGCTCGCCGAAGCGTTCCTGGAGAAATTCGGCGGCGACAACATGACCGACCTCCGCGCCTCTTATCAGAAATACCTGGATCGCCTTCGCATCGCCGGTCAGGGATCGGGGACTGGGCGCTAAGCTTTGGATGGGCCTTTGGCTATCGTGGGGTACATGGGAAGCGGTAAAAGCACCGTGGGACGCATCGTCGCTGAGGAACTGGGCTGGAAGTTTGTGGACCTGGATGCGGCGGTCGCCGAGCGCGCGGGGCTCTCAATCCCGGAGGTTTTTGAATACTCTGGCGAGCCTTACTTCCGCAACTTGGAGCGCATGGCACTCCTCGACGCTATTAGTGGGCCTAAAGAGAAGATAATCTCTTGCGGCGGTGGCGTGATTATAGACCCCCGCAACCGCGCCAAGCTCTTGGAGGTCCCGACCGTGTTCTTGTGGGAGGATGCGGACATTCTGTACCGGAGGACCCGCGGCCCTGGTCGTCCCCTTCGGGGGGCGAGCTTCGACGACTTCGCTCGCCAGTATGCCGAACGCCTCCCATACTACGTGGAGGTCGCCGCGCTACAGCTAGAACCCGACAACCGGCCGCCACGCCGGATCGCCGACGAGATTATCGGATGGCTCAACGGCGCGTGAAAGAGAGCGTAACCGTAGCAGCCTCCTCGAAGCCCTACGAAGTGCGCGTCGAGCCCGATCTGGATCTGGCACAGGCCATCTCCGATGCCCTGGAACCCGGAACCGGCACTATACTCACCGACTCGACTGTGGGACCGCTCTACGCCGGCTCCATTTCCGGGGCACTGGAACGCGCTGGTTGGACTCTGACCGAAGCGGTCACGGTACCCGCCGGTGAGGGCTCGAAGAATCTCTCCGTCTACGAGGGGATCGTCCGCAGGCTCGCAGCCTTGGGAGTGCCCCGCAATGGCACGCTCTTCGCGCTGGGGGGAGGGGTGATTGGAGACCTCGGG
>JALZFP010000118.1 GCA_030861485.1 Actinomycetota bacterium
AGTTCGTCGAGCAAAACGGTCACGACCGCCGCGGTCGGGACGGCGAGGATGACGCCCGCGAGCCCCAACAGGTCGCCCATCGCCAGGACGGCCAGGATCACCACAACCGGGTGGAGGCGCACGCTTCGGGCCATGACCATCGGGGAGATGGCGTGAGCCTCTATCTGATGGATCGCCACGTAGACGATCACGACGACCAAGGCCAGCGTCGGGGAGTCGGCGAAGGCGGCCAGGGTTGGGGGCACGGCGGCCAGGATTGGGCCGAAGAAAGGCACTATCTCCAGAATGCCAGTAAGTACAGCAAAGGTGAATGCGTACTCCACGCCCAGAGCCGCGAGCCCTATCCAGGTGAGTACGAAGACCAGGGCCATCGCCGCGATCTGGCCAATGATCCAACCAGAGACCCGCACTCGGATGAGCTGCAGTATCTCTTGGACCCTTCCCCTCTTCCCCACCGGGAAGAGCGCGAGCACCCCATTCACCAGGGGACGCGGGTTCGAGACCATATAAAGCGCCATCACCACGGCCGCCACGGCCTGCAAGAGGAAACCGGCTCCACGGGTGGTTAGGGCATAGAGCTCTCCGGCCCTTTGTATAACCTCTTGAACAGTACCGGTGAGGTTGAGACTTGTACCCCCGCTGCCAGTAAAGCCTAAAGCCGGGTAGCTTGCGGCCAGATCCCCGGCGTACTCCTGGACACTCTGGACCACGCCGGGGGCCCGGGCCAAAAAGTCGCTGCCCTGCTCCGAGAGCAGCGGCACGACGATGTAGCCCAAAAACCCGAACCCCACGACTGCGCACGTCAAGACAGCGAGCAGCGCCACAAAGCGTGGAAACCGCAGACGCACAAGGAGATTCACCGCCGGGTCCAGGATGAGGGCTATGATCAGCGCCAGAGCCAGGACCTCGATTACGCCGACGAGCTCGTAGAGTAGCAGCCCTCCGGCAACGATCAAGCCGAGGGCCAGCGCGAACCGCAACGGCTTAAAAAAACTCCGGTTCACCGGGAGGTCTGGTCCTTTAGCGGCCCCAGCGGCTGCTCACGACCCGCCGGATTATTATGGAGGCTATCACCGTCGAGGTCAGCGAGAAGCCCGCTTTTACAAGCGCCTCCTTGACGTCGTCGCTGACGCCGCGCTCCTCGGGCTCGTCGAGGAACTTGTCGGCGAAGCGACTCGCCAAGAGGTAAGCGATCCCACTCGCCATTATCGTAATCGCCCTTTTCTGCATCTCGTCGTTCACGCCCGCTCCTCCCTATTCTCCATCTCTGACAGCTACTGCCGGAGCTCACCGTCCGCACAAAACGTCCCGGAGGATCCGACCAGGAGGATTCTATCGCTAAACGGGCGCGACGACTGAAGCAGTACCGTGTGGCCCTCTAGCTAACCTTGCGCCTGTGCAGTGCACCGCTCAAGCGGTAGAGCCTACCCAGTTGGGTGCGCAGAGTGTCCCGGCAGCAGAAATCGGCGTAGCAGTCCACACAGTAGAGCACCTCATCGGGGCGTCCCGGATGCAGATCGTACTCCATCATGAAGTCTAGAAGCTCCCGGAAATCTTCGCCGACCTGATCTACGAACTCCGAGAACGATATCTTGCCCGAGATCAAACGCTCGCACGCCTCGGGCGTCTCGAGCTTGCCCAGTCGGCGGTTAGTGTGCCTAACTATAAGCCCCGGGATGATCTCCTCGACGCCCAGCTCCTCCTTGGCCAACATGGTCCCTTTCTAGCCCCAAGAAACAGTTTTCCCTGCGGGTCCCCTAATTGTGTACGCGTCCGGCAACCCCTAAGCCGGTCCGTAGCATAGAGTCTACGACAACAAGAGTCGTTTTGTAAAGCATCTGTAAGTATTCTTGCGTCCCGAAGTGCGACCGGGGGCTATACTCGCTCTCGAATGGCGGGAGAAACAACAGCGTGAGGGAGCACCAGGACGGAGCAAAGGCCTCCCCCGTCGGCGCCCGCGTGGTCGTAGTGGGCGCCGGGTTCGCCGGGAGATCGTTCCTGCAAAATTTGCCGCCCGCGCTGCGAAGACCGGGCGAGACACTACTCGTGGACCGCAACGAGGAACACGAGTTCATACCCCTGATCCATGAGGTCGCCGTCGGGCGCATCCACCCCGACAGCGTCCGCACGCCTGTGGCCCCCAGCGACAAAGTGTCCTACCAATACTTACGCGCCGAGGCGACCGGGCTGGACCTTAAGAACACCACCCTGCTCACCTCTTCCGGTGCCATAAAGTACCGCTACCTCGTCCTTGCACCCGGCAGCGTCGCCGTCCCGCCCCCCGAAGGGAGCTCCGACCACTTCCAGACCTTCTGGAGCCTCGCGGACGCACTAAAGGTGCGTAGCTCGCTAAGCGGGGCCTGGCAGGCCTCCCTTCGCCGCCAGCGCCCATCCCCGGGCAGGCTCACGGTCGCTGTAGTGGGCGGCGGGGCTACGGGAGTCGAGCTGGCCGCCGAGGTCGCCGCTCTCTTCGAATATTTGAAGAGACGCGCTCCCCGAACCCCTGCCGGGGAACCGCGGGTCGTGCTCCTCGAAGCGACGAACCGGCTTATGGACTGGCTCGACCCCTACTTCCACAAAGTAGCGCTGGAGGAGCTTGCCCGCCTCAGGGTCGAGGTCCGTCTGAACTCGCCGGTAACGGGGGCGAACACGCAGGGCGTCGAGGCGGGTGGCGAATGGCTACCCGCCTCGACGCGTGTGTGGACCACGGGAGTACGTGCGAACCCGCTCGTAAAGGACTTGCCCGGGAAACACGACGAATCAGGGCGGGTTCGGGTAGGCGATTACCTGACGCTCCCCGGCCATCAGGAGGTCTACGTCCTCGGAGATAGCGGCTTCTACGAGCATCCACGCCTCGGTCCCCTGCCTCCCACCGCCTCCGTTGCGGTGCAGCAGGGCCCTTACGTCGCCCACGATGTAGAGCGGAGGCTAAGGGCCGTGCCGGAGGAGAGGCGCCGGCCCTTCGAGTTTTTCGACCGGGGCTACGTGGTCAGCCTCGGACCCGAGAGCGGCGCGGCTGATGCTCTTGGCGTAAAGCTCAGGGGGCGTCCCGCACAGGCCCTGTACAGGAGCATCTTCCTCTACTACATAAAAGGCCGCCGTCGGCGCCTCTTGATGGGGGCAGACTGGGCGATGGAGTGGACCCTGGGACGGGTCGGGTTCGAGTTTGACTGTCCACCCTCAGCCATTAGCCCTCAGCAAGAGAGCTCGTAGCTTCTCAGGACTCGACCGGCGTTTGGTAGACGAGGTGCTTCTCGACGATATCGGGCACGTCTTCGGCCTTGACGCGAGTGTACCAAACATCGTCCGGGAAGACGAAGACGACCGGACCCTCCTCGTGGCGGCGGGTGCAGGCGTTACGGAGCACGGCCGACGGCCGGAGCCCTAGCCGGATGACCTCTCTGCGAAAAGCTTCGAGTAGCTCGCTGCCGCCCTTGGCTCCGCACCTGCCTTCCCCAGGCGTGGCGCACACAAAGATCAGTCGCAACCCGTCCACATACATATTCTACGATGCGCCAGTCTCTCGCCCAAAGCTAACTAGCTGCTAGCTGGCAAGCTAGAACAACAATGGTGTCGAGATCCCGGTCTCCAGCTCCTGCTTGCTGGCGCGACGGGCCATGCCGCTCTCTTCGGCCGCCTCGGAAACGGCCTCGGCGACCGCCGGGGCGACGCGCTCGTCGAAGACGCTTGGGATGATGTAGTCCTCTGAGAGGCTCTCTTCGGGGACGACGCCGGCTATCGCGCGGGCCGCGGCGAGCTTCATCTCTTCGTTGATCTCGTACGCCCTCACGTCCAAGGCGCCCCGAAAGATGCCCGGAAAGCAGAGGACGTTGTTGATCTGGTTCGGGTAGTCGCTGCGCCCGGTGGCCATAATTCGGGCCTTACCAAAGGCAAGCTCGGGCATGATCTCCGGCACGGGATTGGCCATCGCGAAGATGAAGGGATCCTTGGCCATGGAACCAAGGTGCTCTGCGGTTAGCACCCCGGGCACGGAGAGTCCCAGGAAAAGGTCGGCGCCCACCACGGCCTCGGCGAGGCCACCGGTCCTTCTTTCGGGGTTGGTGTTCTCTGCGAACCACCGCTTGGAGGTGTTTAACCTATCGCGGCCCTTATGGACGATGCCGCTAGAGTCGCAACCGACGACGTTCCTGACGCCGGCGGCGAGCAGGATCTTGGCGCACGCTACGCCCGCGGCCCCGATACCGTTGACAACGACCTTCAGGTCCTTCATCTCCTTACCGACGATCTTGAGCGAGTTGATCAGAGCCGCCAGAACCACGACCGCCGTCCCGTGCTGGTCGTCGTGGAAAACGGGCACATCGAGCTCCGCCTTGAGGCGTTCCTCGATCTCGAAACACCTCGGCGCCGAGATGTCCTCCAGGTTAATCCCACCAAACCCCGGTGCCAGGCGCACGACAGTCTCCACGATCTCATCAGTGTCCTTGGTGTCTAGACAAACGGGGAAAGCATCTACGCCCGCGAACTCCTTGAAGAGCATCGCCTTGCCCTCCATCACCGGCATCGCCGCCCTCGGTCCTATATCCCCGAGTCCCAAAACCGCCGTCCCGTCGGAGACCACGGCGACGGTGTTTCGCTTTATGGTTAGGTTAAAAGCCCGGTCCGGGTCCTCTGCTATGGCGCGGCAGACCCGCGCTACCCCCGGCGTGTAGGCCATCGAGAGGTCGTCGCGCGTCCTTACCGGCATCTTCGAACGCACCTCGACCTTCCCCCCGAGGTGCATGAGAAAAGTGCGGTCGGAGATGTTGACCACGTGCGTCTGCGGCAAGGCCTCCACGACCTCCACTATCTTTCGTCCGTGCTCGGAGTCGCGGGCATTCACGGTTATGTCTCGGGTACTCACCTCCCGCCCCATCCGCACGATGTCCACCGCCCCGATCATACCCCCCGCGCCACCAATGGCCGTCAAGACCTCGCCTAGAGACCCCGCACGGTGCGGGAACTCTACCCTTAACGTCATGCTGTAACTCGCGCTGGGTATCGCTTCCACAGTCCAATCCCCTCAATTCTAATGTTCGTCCTAAACGCTGATTCTATTCTAGTCTCCACCTACTGGTAAACGGGTCAACAAGGCGGCCACTACCTTCGGCTTAGAGCCATGAGGTGCCCGAGCCGAAAGGCCAGTAGTCAAGAATCGCTACACGGGTATGTACTCCGGGCTCTCGGGAAGATCTTCTCCAGGAAGGGCGTCACGACGGGCGAGAAACCAGCGACCTAGAGGAGAGTCGTGCCCGGCCTCTTCGGTGGCTTGAGTAAGGCCCGCGCGCAGTTCACCCAGCAGGACCGGACGCTCCCCGTAGGGGATCATCTCAAGCTCGGCGGCAAGTGCTGCGTCTACGAACTCTCCCCACGAGCGCGCCGCAGCGCTCTGGGGATCTGGGGGCGTAGCGAAGGCGGCTTTTATCTCCTCCGCGAGCGGGATGGACTCTAGGACCTCGACACGATTAGCGTTCTTCTCTCCAGCGCCCTCGGAGAGGTAGCGGCGGGCGGCGAAGAGGAGGAGCCTGCTGGAGACGGTGCGCTTGGTCCAGGAGACAGCAACGGACTCCCAGTCGATAAAGGATGCACCATAGAGCGCTTCTATATCCATACGAACCTTTGTATCACCCCCGGTGGGGCCGGACTCGTACCCATATCGTCGGCGAACCGCCTCGGCGGAGGAGATGGGTATCAGGGCGCCATACGACGACGAGCACGCCGAAGACGCGGATCAGGACGAGGTTGAAGAGGAGCCGCAGAAAGCGTAAGGTCCGGCTCAGGCGCCTCCCGGGCGTCTTATTGCCCGGCGCCTTCTTACCGCATGCCTTTCTGCCTGTCTCGAACAGCTTCTCCACGACCCTACGGCCAGTTTATCTCAACGGGGTCCCCCGCGGGGGGACCTACAACATACCCTACCCTACGAACGCCACCTCCACCTTATGCGGTATTACGCCTGCCTCGTGGCCGCGCGCGAGCAGCGTCCGCACGGCCTCCCGGCCGGCCTTGCCGTAGTCTAAGGTCCACTCGTTCACGTACATGGA
>JALZFP010000124.1 GCA_030861485.1 Actinomycetota bacterium
CCCTAATGCCGTGTTTACCGTCACCCACTCAGAGTACGGCGCCATACCGCTAGGGTTCGCGCCTCCATGCACCGCCAGCCCGCGACACGTCCTGATCGGCGCGAAGCGCGGCTTGGTCAAGCCCAGCGCCGGCTACGGCGTAGTCCGCATCGGCCAGGAGAGCGAACGCCTGGGTCGGCTCTGGAGAGAACACCGACCGCTGCCGCCGAGTCGGCGGGCTCCCTGGCCGTGGGGGCTGCTCGACATGGGGTTCGTGCGGCTCGCCGCCCAGGATCCCCGCCTGCCACTGGCCTTGTTGAGCCGCGTCATGCGCACGATCCCCTTCGCCCAGTCGCTGGGCTTCATCGACGAGCAGCTCTCGCTACGACAATTGGCTCCGCTCCTCCGGTCGGCCGCCCCTGTCGTACTCCGCAAGCCTTAGCCGTCTCACGGCAAGGTGTGGGGCATCTCGTGGTCTCGCCTCTCGAGGAAGAGGTGTGCCCTCCAACCCGTGAAAGGCGTATCCGCTCAAGCCGCCCCCAGGGAAGTTGCATTTCCGAGCACAGATTTTAACCGCAATCTGACCGCAACCAGGTACCCCCTGTCCCTCTGTGTCTGTCGGAGTGAGATAACACCCAGTAAAGGCGCGACTTAATCGCCCCCTGTTTCTATATGTGAGCCCCGATCCTTGAGCAGGGCGGACTCAAAATCCGGCGGCCCTCACAGACCGTATCAGCTTAAGCTTGACCTCCGATACGATCGGCCAGCGAGCGCTCTTTTCATACCACAACGGTACCACAACCCCGTGTCTCTCCCTGTCCGTCCCTGTCCCTCTAGAAGTATTCAATTTCGATAAAAGCGCGGTTTTGTCTCCCCGTGTCCCTCCCTGTCGCCCGGTGTCCTTAAGCGGGTCTGACTACGAATCAGAAGGTCGCAGGTTCGAGTCCTGCCGAGCGCGCTACAGAAATCCTTTGTTTTGCAGGGAGAATCGAAGATAAAATAAAGGGCTAGGAGTCAACGCCCGGTCCTTTTGGCACCAACCTGCGCTGGAAGGCCTTGCCTTGGCGTGACACCCTATGCCTTACTAGCGCACACTGCCGTGAGGGTTGCACACGCGGGGCGTCTTCGCCGCCGTAGTAAATGACGATCGCGACCAGATCGTCAGCGACGAGTTTCCCTTCGTGCAGTTGCCATCCGGACCGTCCTGCTCGATCGCAATAGGGACCGGGCTTGTGGAGTCACAGCCGGGCTCCGTGAGGGTCTACAGCTGATCATCGCGGACATAGAGGTCGCCCCGGCAAACTCGCCAGGGCGGGGTTCGAGTTCAGCAACGTCCAGCATTTTGACGGCCACGACTGGAAGCCCGGCGGCTTCACAGACTGGAACTCGTTCGGCTTCTTCAGCGATTCGGACGGTAACGGCGGAGCCGTGTAGCAAGGCCCTGCTCGCGGGACGTCTAACCCGGGGCAGTAGAGGCGATCAGTAAAGTAACGCCCCGCTCATCTACGTGGGGCGTGCAGGTACCATCACCAGCGCGTGAGCGCATCTGCACAACTCTTACCTGTCCTCAGTGCTGGTGTGGGCGCTGTAGCCCACGAGTTGGACGATTTAACTGCGCATCACCTACCTTCTCCACATGACGCAACTCCTGTCACAAGGAGTAGACCAAGCGTTTGAGAACTAGAAGTATCCTTAGAGGTGACAACCGTTCTTGTTTCTCGTTGTTCACCTGCGTATGCCCAGGCAACTGTCAGTGTTACTCTTGAAAGCTTGCTGGCCGGCAGCTTGCGTCGTCTATACGGATAGAGTCGAATCTTCAGCGCTGATGCGCACGCCGTACTCTTTCAGCCACCCGTTGAGCTGTAGGGCCAGCTCTAGACCCCCGCGGCTGAACTGAGTGCTCAACGAGTTCACCGGTTCTTCCACGAGGGCACGGGCGCGCTCGGTGTCCAGGAGCGAGAGGACCGGTTCGTCCTCGCTGGCAAGCACCCTGCCCATCTCGTCTCGCAGCTTCTGCTCGTAGGTCGGGTCCTGGGTGGAAGGGTAAGGGCTCTTGGTCCGCTCCACTACCGAGCTAGGCAGCATATCTCTCGTAGCAGCACGAAGCAGACTCTTCTCCCGCCCGTCGAAGGTCTTCATCGACCAGGGAGCGTTGAAGACGTACTCGACGAGCCGGTGGTCGCAGAACGGCACCCTAACCTCAAGTCCAACGGCCATGCTCATCCTGTCCTTGCGGTCGAGGAGGATCTGCACAAAGCGGGTCAAGTGAAGGTAGCTAACCTCGCGCATCCGCTTCTCTAGGCTGCTCTCTCCGGGTAGGTGCAGCACCTCGGCGAGCGCGTCGCGGTAGCTGTCGGCGCAGTAGCCAGCGATGTCCAGGCGCTTCATCAGCTCGGCGTTGAACAGTGTGGCCCGCTCTTGGCCGCCCCGGAACGCCGCGAGCCAGGGGAAGGTGTCGGCGTTGACGGCCTCGGGGTCGTGGAACCAGCGGTACCCGCCGAACACCTCGTCGGCCGACTCGCCTGATAAGGCGACAGTGGAGTGCTCGCGGATGGCGCGGAACAACAGGTACAGCGAGGTGTCCATGTCGCCAGCGCCGTTAGGCAGGTCGCGGGCGTGCAGGACGGCTGCGCGCGCTTCGGGACTCATGAGTTCGTCGCTGTCGAGTACGATGTCGGTGTGATCGGCGGCAACGTGGCGAGCGAGGTCGGCGACGTAGGGAGCATCAGGGGTGCCACGCATCTCGTCCGGTCGGAAGTTGTCACTGTAACCGACGAAGTCCACGGCGAACGAGCGCACCCGGCCGCCGTCCTGCTCGCGCAGGGCCCTAGCGGCCAGCGCCGTGATCGCGCTGGAGTCGAGGCCGCCGGACAGAAGGCTGCACAGGGGCACGTCGGAGATGAGCTGGCGGGCGACGATGTCGTCGAGCAGCTCGCGAACCGTACGCACCGTGGTGTCGATGTCGTCGGTATGCTCGCGGGATTCCAAGGCCCAGTAGCGGCTCTTGGTCGTGCCCTCCCGGCTCACCCGCACGATCTGACCGGGCCTCACCTCGCGCATACCTCGGAAGATCGCCTGCTCAGGCGTCTTTACGAACGAGAACAGCTCGCGCAGACCGTCATCGTCGACCACGGGCTCGACGAGTGGGTTGGCGAGGATCGCCTTGGGCTCGGAGCCGAAGAGCATCCCCGACGGGGTGGGGTAATAGTACAGCGGCTTGATGCCCATCCGATCGCGGACTAGCAGCAGCTCCTCGCGCCGAACGTCCCAGATCGCAAAGGCGTACATGCCGTTGAGCCGCGCGACGAAGTCTTCGCCCCACTGCAGGTAAGCGCGAAGCACAACCTCGGTATCGCTGCGGGTGCGGAATTGATGACCGCGCGCGGAGAGCTCGGCACGCAGCTCAGGGAAGTTGTACACCTCGCCGCTGTAGGTGAGGGCCGCGAGCACTCGTTCGTCTTCTTCGACGACCATGGGCTGGCGGCCACCTTCCAGGTCGATGACCGCGAGGCGTCGGTGGCCTAGGGAGACGTGCGGTGCGACCCAGAGTCCCTCAGCGTCGGGACCGCGGCAAGCCATCGTGTCGGTCATGGCCTGTGCGGCCGCCCGCTCCGCTGTGAGGTTACGGTCGAAGTCTACCCATCCTGCTATGCCGCACATCTAAGATCTGTCTCCTTCTGTCAGGTGCTTGCAGGGAAAGTTCTCCTCGCACCATACTCAGGTACACCAGCTAACCCGTTCTTCACCTCACAGCTCAGAATGCCGAGAGAGCGTGGGTGATCCGGTCGATCTCCTCAAGGTCTTCGGTAGCCAATTCCCACTTCGCACCTTCAGCATTGGCCCGCACCTGCTCGGGGCGCATCGCTCCAGCTATAACCGACGCCACGACCGGCTGGGCCACGAGCCACGAGATCGCCAGCTCAAGGATTGTGTGCCCCCGCTCCTTTGCAAATGCTTCGAGTCGCTCCGTAAGCTCAAAGTTTTGAGCATTGGTGAACCGCTCCGCCCTCGAAGCAGACATACCGGCTAACCGAGTGCCTGCAGGCGCCTGCTTACCGCGAGTATATTTTCCTGTGAGCATTCCGCTCGCCAACGGGAAGTAAGGCAGCAGTGCCAACTGATTTTTCAGGCATGCCTCGATAACCTCGTTCTCCTCGGGCTCTCGGTGCAGCAGACTATACTCATTCTGCACGCTCGCAAATTGAGCAAGGGCACGCTCGCGCGAGGTCGATAAGGCGTCCTCGATCTGGGCCTTCGAGTAGTTCGAGCAGCCAATCTGGCGAACCTTTCCAGAGGAGATCAAATGATCGAGTGCTTCGAGGGTATCCTCAGTCGGAGTGTTTTCATCGGGCTTATGTACCTGATAAAGGTCTATATAGTCGGTACCGAGTCGTCTTAAACTGCCTTCCACGGCCTTCTCGATCCAGCGGGGGCTGGCCCCGCTTTGACTGGGATCGTCGCCTAGTTGCGCACCGAATTTCGTTGCGATAATGACCTCCTCACGTCGGGAACCTAGCGCCTTGCCCAGGTACCCCTCCGAAACCCCATCACCGTATACATCGGCGGTGTCGAAGAAATTGATGCCGACCTCCATTGCGGCATGCACGACCGCATTGGTGCTAGCGCTGTCGAGGCGGCTGCCAAAGTTGTTGCAGCCAATACCGATGATGGTAACTTCGAGATCGCCGATCTTGCGCTTATCCAAAATAGTGCTCCTCCTGTTACGCTACCTTAGCCATTGGTCGGTACCAAGACATCTCTCGCAGAGCTTCTAGAAGCTCATCTTCTCAACAGAGGTGGCATCACTAGAGCATACACACGTCACTATAGATCTTCTCTTCTTCAGCTCGTTCGCGTTGGAGGCGAATCAAGCTTTTCAAGGTCCCTAACGCGCTCTTTGCACAAAGCTACGTCGCG
>JALZFP010000146.1 GCA_030861485.1 Actinomycetota bacterium
AAAAGGAACTGCTCGTACAGACAGCGGCGCTCGCAAGGCGGTTCGCAAGGAAGCTCGCAAGACTACTAAAGCGAAAGCCGTCAGTAAGGAGGACCGGAAGGCTGCTCGCAAGGCCGCTCGAGCAAACACCGCTGGCGGCAAAAAGGATAGTAAGGCTGCTCGCAAAGTTGCTCACGAACAGGTCACTCCTGATAAAGACACCTCTGTCAGCGAGGAGACCACCGATAGCGAAGACGCTGTCACTGACGGGGGGGCTACACCTGGAGACGGCGGTGGGGGCGAGGGCGACGATACCACTGTGGTGAATCCCACAAAGAGCAACGTACCGATGTTCCTTGGTGGAGGACTACTCTTTGTAATGAGCATCTTTTTAGTTAGCAAAGCCATTCTGTGGTGGTTCCGCTCTCCCCTGTCTCGTAGGAGATGGCTTCTCCGGTCCTAGGGCTTCAATTCCACTAGCTACGACTCCGATCACCCGTAACAAAAGGATGTGGTGTACTCGACCCGAGTGCGACGAGCGCCTACCAACAGTGGCGGTGGTTCCGGTAGCGGTGATGGTGAAGCAACGTCGTTGGAGCTCACCTAGCACACCGAGCAAGAGGCAGAAAGTGGCAGCGCAGAGACCAGTCCTTTGAGCTTAACTATCCGCCCCGATTCGGAGGTCGAGGCTGCTCGCGTCGAGCATCGCGTTGAGCATCGCCTCGAGCACGAGTCGCACATCCTCGACCCCCCAGCGAACCGCCCGGCCAGCTCCTCATCGGTCGGCTCACGGCCAGCAACAAAGAGACCAGAAGCAGGCGCAGAGAGATGCCAGCGGTAGATACACGGCTAGAAGAGCGGGTAGGATAGTTAGAGCGCCCGACATGGCAGCAGCAAGACAATGAGTGAGAGAGAACCAAAGAGCGGAGGCTTGCGCCGCAACGAAAGGTCCGGGGTGAAGAACGTCGACCCCCTTCATGCCCTCTTAGACCTACGAGTTTCACAGAACGAGTGGCCTCGAACGCCCCTACCGGCAGCGCCTTTTTACCTAACCCTTTATCTGTGTTGCGGGGGGGAGCGTAGGTACCTTGCCGCCAGTATGCTGGTAATCCCCACCAGTAAGCAGGTTACTTCGATGGTACCCCAGTGCAGATGCTCTTGCCACAGCAGGGGCAGCAGGATCGTGGCTACCTTGACCACGAGCAACAGTACGCCCAACCCTCCGACCATCTGGCGTACCGTTTCTGGATCCCCCACAAAGAAACCGACGTAGGCGAAGAAGAGGCCCACGGCCACGTGGTAGACGCCGGACGGAAATTGCCAGCTCAGGACGCCCGTAATCCCCGCCAGCCCTATTGTGACGAGAACCGCCGCCGCGGCCCGTGCGTAGTACCCGCACAGCCTAGTGTTCTGCCACCACCTACCCCTGCTCTGTATCACGTTCCCAATCCCCGCTCTGTGTTAGGCTCCTTCGCTTCTACCCACCAGTTTATACATGGTGCTAAGGTAGCAAACCGAAAGCTTCGAGGTACAGAAAACCACCGACGTCGAAGATCAACAGCCGGCCCAACACCGGCTCAGCAGCAAAGCGACCAGCAGAAGGGTGGCGATAGACTCTTCCCGTCGAATCCGGCGTTCCCGTCCTTATCTCACCTCCTTGGGGCAAACTCCTGCATCGTTCGCCCGGACTATTGCCGAGGCACCTAAGACGAGTCTCGCAGGAGCTGGTTGTCTGTCGGTCAGGTTTGTTAGGAGAGCGTAAAGGTTCGGTTAACGAGGGCCCCTAACGGGGACCGCGAGGCGCGGGCTTTAGCTACAATCGTGTTATGCGTCTCAGGTTCCGGGTGTGGATGCCGCTGCTGGCGGTGCTGTTGGTAGTCCTTTCGATCGTGGCGGTGCTAGTCTACGTGCTCCCCGCGGTCAGTCAGCGACTGGCGGGATATGTAGAAGATCGTGCTGTGGCCCGGGCGGTAGCGGCGGCGAACGCTGTATCGACCGCGGGGAGTGAGAATCTGCAAGTCGCGCTGGACGTGGCGGCCGAGACAGCCGGAGGGGAGCTGCTGGTCGTCGACCGGCAGGGCCGCGTTGAGGCGAGGGCCGGCGAGCGTCTGCTCCCCCCCCTCCCGGAGGACGTTCTCCAGAACGCCGCCAACGGGATGCGGATGAACGACACCATCGGGGAACAGAGGTTGGCCGTGGTGCCGCTGATCCGGGACGGGAATCTCGAAGGAGGGGTCGTCTTTGCCCCGGGTGAATCCGAGAACACCGTCTATCAGCTCGTCCTGCGTAGCGGCGTAGAAGCGGCGGCCGTAGCCGCTGTCATAGGCGGGGGTCTCGCGCTCCTCCTCGCCACGCTGCTGAGCCGGCGGGTCGAGCGGCTCATCTCGGGGGCCCGCGCCATCGAGCGGGGTAACCTCTCCCAGCGAATCGAACCCGGCTTCGACGACGAGCTCGGCGAGCTCGCTCAGAGCTTTAACTCCATGGCGGAGCAGCTCGAAGACTCCTTCAACCGGCTCAAAGAAGGCGGCGCAACACTTAACGCCATCCTAAACAACCTCGATGAGGGCGTGCTCGCCACGAACCTCTCGGGCGAAATAATGTTTATCAACCTCACTGCACGTGCGATGCTCGGAGTCGGCAGCGAGGGACCACTCGAGGGGCCGCCGAACCCCTGGAAGGACTTCGATCTGCCCGAGGCTGTGAGCCGGTGCGCGAAACAAAAGGACTGCCCCGAGGTCCGGGTGAGCAGTGGGGAGCACTTTTTTCAGGTAAAGCTGGAGCGCCTGGATAAGTTCGACGAACACAGGGGCGGGGTGCTAGTGGTGATCCGAGACCTCTCAGAAGGGCGGCGCCTGGAGGCGAACCAGCAACGCTTTCTGGCCAACGCTGCTCACGAGCTAAAGACCCCGATTACCACCATCGTCGCCGCCTCGGAGCTCTTGCTTACCGGGAGCGAGGACGATCCGGAGGCCCGGCGGCGCCTTGCGGATTACATACACTCAGAAGCTCGGCGCATGCAGCGGCTCTCGGAGAGCTTGCTCCGGCTGGCCCGAACGGGCGCCGATCTTCGCGACGCGAACGTCGAGTTGGTAAACCTGAACGACGTAGCGAAGGAAGCCGCCGAGCGGATGGAGCCGTTCGCAGAGAGCGCGGGGCTCGCCCTACGCGTTGAGGGGTGGGGGGACCCTGTTTGGGCCGACCGCGAGTGGTTGGAGCAAACGCTACTCATCGTGGTTCGCAACGCCATCCAGCACTCCGAGCGTGGGGATGAGGTCAGGCTGCGACTGAAGGGCGGCGCCGTGATCGTCGAGGACAAAGGGTCGGGGATAAGCGATGCCGACCTGCCCCACGTCTTCGAACGTTTCTACCGGGGGAGAGAAGCCTCTAGAAAAGAGGGTGCGGCCGAGGGCTTCGGGCTGGGGCTGGCCATCTGCAAGGACCTGGTGGAGAGGATGGGCGGGAGCATTTCCTTGGAGTCCGAAGAGGGCGTGGGTACCATAGTTGAGATCGAGCTGACGGAGGGTGATGCGGGTGCCAAAGATACTTATAGTTGAGGACGATCCGGCGGTCAGGGGCGTGGTCGAGCTCGCCCTCGAGCGCGAGGGCATGAGGACGCTGGCGGTCGCGGACGGGGAAGCAGCGCTGAAACACCTCGGCTCTTCGGATCAAGACGTCGACCTAATCATCCTGGACGTGATGCTGCCGGGGATGGACGGCGTGAGCATCTGCCGCGAGATCCGGGCGGGAGAGGCGGGGA
>JALZFP010000150.1 GCA_030861485.1 Actinomycetota bacterium
GCCGTTGGTGATATCGTAGGGTGTTCGTATCGATCCGGCCCCCGAAGGCAAGTTCGAGAGAAACGTTGGTAGAGAAGAGCTGGGCCTCAAAGTCTTGGAAGACTAGCCCTACCTCCCGGGCAAACTCGCCTACCCTGCCCTCCCGGGTAGAGCGACCACGAACCCGCACTTCCCCTTGCATCCGACCCCGAAAAAAGTGCGCGAGGAGCCCGTTAAGTGAGATGCAGAGGGTACTCTTTCCCGCCCCCGAGGGTCCCATAAAGACCACAAAGGTGGACGCCGCCTACTGTCGATGCGACTACGGCCTCCACGAGCAGCACCTCGAACATGAACTGTGATCGAGCCTTATGCCTCATCACGCCACGGAATACCCGTCGTGTAGCGAGACCGTGCTCGCAACCACAATGTACATTGGTAGGTGTGTTACGTAACCTTCCGGTGCGATTTGTCACCCGCCGGAGAAGCGTGCGGTAGGCGCCGTTGAAGGTTCTGCTCCCTCTCCAGGTCACCCCGGGAGAAGGTCTGGGCCTTCGCCCCGCCGCAGCCTGTTCGCGGCGTTGTGGGCCTGGCGGGTGGTCTCGGGTAAGCGGTACCTGGTGCAGCACCGCAGGACGAGATCCACCGCACTGTCGAGGTCTATGCGGTTGCCGACCGAGACGTAGACCGGGGAGACGCCGGTGCGGGTACGCACCACCTTCCCAACAACCTTTTTGCGATAGACGAGGTCGGTAACGCTCCCCTTCTTCAAGCCGGGCTCCTCGTGTACGCCGACGAGCCTGCTCTTAGCGCACCCGACGGCCGGCACGTCGAGAAAGAGCCCGAGGTGCGAGGCGAGCCCGAGACCCCGTTGGTGGGCGATGCCCTGGGCGTCGAAGATCACCACGTCTACCTCCGACCGGACCTCGTCGAGCGCCCCTACCAACGGTGGTATCTCTCTGAACGCCAGAAGACCCGGCACGTACGGGAAGGTCAGGGGCGCCTCAAACCCCCGTACCTCGACGACCACAAGCTCCGGGAAGGAGAGCACCACGACGGTCGCGTAGCCCCTCTCGCCCTGTGTAGAGACGTCAGCCCCGGCCACGTAACGCAGGCCGGAGAGGTCCAGAGGCGGCCCCTCCACGACGCGCGGCGCGAGCTCCCCCTGCAACCGCCGAGCCTCCGAGGGTGAGAGATTCAGGCCGTGAAGCCCTTCGACCTTCACGCAACCACACCAGAGCAGACGAAATAGGGAACTGATGAGCACAAAAAACACCGATCCGGCCGACAGGTTCTGGAGGGGGGAAATGTCCCATCGGCCGGGGCTCGGTTAACCATCACTATACCCGTGCCGTGTTACGTGGGCCTTGTCCCGATGTTACGATTTTGTTGCGCAAAGGGAACATTTCGGCTACGGATACCCGCTTTTTCGCCTCTTTATACCCAAAACTCGATGTTTTTCCTCAAGCTGATCCTCCGGTTCAGGGTTAAGGGGGATGAGGTTTTACGGGTGCTCTAGCGGGTTCCTAATCGACCGCGACCTCTATAGTATGGTAGCCGGTAGCGCCGGAGGGATGGGGAGGGGCTTCGGTCTTCGTCTGGGTCTCTCCCTCACCGTCGGTAGCGCGGACCTTTAGGGTGTGCTCGCCGGGCTGTGCCTCCCAGTCGTAGACGTATTGGCGCCAGGCATCGATGTCGAGTTGGGCGGCGAGGCTGGCATCGCTCCAGGTCTCACCACCGTCCGTAGAAACCTCGACGCGCTCGATGCCACGGTGGGGAGCCCAGGCGATGCCACCGATTTGTACGGTGCCGGCAGATAACGTGTCTCCGTCCTTCACGGTGTCGATGCGGCTCTGGGTCAGGATCGGGCCCTCCTTCGACCAGCCACGTTTGATCCAGTAAGCATCAAAGCCCCAGTCGGTCAACTCTATCTCGGTGAGCCATTTGGTCGCGGAGACGTACCCGTAAAGCCCTGGCACCACCAGCCGCACTGGGTAGCCGTGCTTCAAAGGCAGTTCCTCATCGTTCATCCCGAACGCCACCAGCGCCTCGCGCCCGTCCAAGGCCAGATAGGTCGGGAAGCCCGAGGTCCAGTCGTCCGCGCTGCGGCCGACGAGCTGCTCGGAGGCGCTCGTAATCTTGTCGGGGCTCATGCCGGCTTCGTTGAGGACGTCCGAGAGCAGAACGCCGGTCCAGCGGGCGTTCGAGATCAGGCCGCCCCCCACCTCGTTCGAGATGCACGAGAGCGTTATGTCTGCCTCTCGGGTAGGCAGGGAGAGGAGGTCATCGTAGGAGAGCTCTATCGGATTATCGACCGCTCCTTTGATGTTCAACGTCCAGCGGTCGCGGTTTATGCGCGGCGAGGAGATCGCGGTGTCTATAAGGTAGAAGTCCTCGTTTGGGGTAAAGAGCGGCGGCATCCCACGCACGTCGAAGGAAGCTTCGGCGGGCGGCTGGGGGAGGGTCTCGGGTCCGGAGCTTGCGGTGGCGGGTCCACCTCTCTGTGAAGGCTGCAACGGGTTCGACTCGGGGGCGGCAACCGAGGAGCCCTCCTCGTTCGACAGCACACGCCCGGCGCCCCCCGCCGCGAGACCCGCCACCGCGGCGGCACCGCTGAGAAGGACGAAGTTTCGGCGGCTGACGGCGATGCCATCCGGCGAGTGCGCCTCCCTAGACCTCCCGGTGAAGGGTTGCGGCGGCTGCCCTGAGTACTCCGCGAGTCCTCCGGCCTCTGGAGCCGCCGCGCGCTCCTGTAAACCTGAGGCCCGCAGTAAGAAAAAGGCGATGCCGGTTCCGGCGCCGAGAGCCCCAAGGACGGAAAGGACTGTGGCCACCGGGTCGATAAACGGCTCCGAAAACGCCGCGAAGAGGGCTACCACTGCCAACATGCCAACCCCAAACAGGGCGGCTACACGGGACCTCAAGCTCAAGTATGCCAGAAACCCGGCGAGGGCCACGGTTAGTATTACCACGGTCGCGATCAGGGTCGGGATATCCGCAGCGCCTAAAGTTTCGACGGCCCTCGTCGCGAAATCGCCCGGCGTTAACTCTATAATACGCTGGGCTACCGCGAGGAGCACCGACGGAACGAGCTGGTAGAGCCCGTGGGCCAACTCTACAATGCCGAACGCAACCACCATCCCCACAGCGCCTGCCGCAAAGGCCCTGCGCCTGACGTTAATTCCGCGCTCTTCAGTATCGTTAGCCAAAATCTGACCTCTCTGCCTGGTTCAAGACCAGCTTACTATCCAACAGTTAACTGATTCTTACATAACGGTTAACTAATCCTTGCGTTTTTCGGATTACGGTTACGGGAGGGTGCCGGATCACCGGACGCTCTGGCACCGTAGCGCACCTCTGCGAGCCGCGGCACGGAGCTCGGTTACCCGCCCTGGGCGCTACTGAGCAGAACGTAGACTACGAAAGTCCCGGCGAGGGCCAGGCTCCCGACCACGATCACCATGTAGGCGGCCACGGCTGGGACGAAGTTACCCGTGGCTATCCCCCGCCGGCTGCGCAGGAACTGAACCGTCCCCATGACGAGCGCGAGACACCCGAGGACGGCCAACGCGACCCCGAAGGCTCCCGAGCTACCAACCGAACCTACCTGCGCCCCGATCCTCTCGACCACGAGCCCGAAGGAGATAAGCCCCACACCGGTCCTCACCCAGGCGAGGAGCGTACGCTCGTTGGCAAGGTGCTCCCGCGCCTCGGTCCCCCCGGTTCCCCCTCCGGAACCCTCTTCGGAACTCACCGGACGTCCACCTCCCCGTGCCGGGCATCGTTGACCTAGCCCTCGAAGCTTCTTTCGTCGGAGAGATCCTTCCCAGGTCCCGCCGTTTCTACGCCGCTGACGCTCCACGAGAGCCGGCCTTGACACGCTAGCTCTTTAGGGCTACAAAACGTGTTACAGGCGTCGAAGGGAACGAGTAAGGCCGAGATGCTCCGCCAGAGCGAGCCGGGGACGGTGTGAAGCCCGGCGCGGAGAGCGACCCGAAGATCCTCCCCGAGCCGCCAATCCGAAAGCGAAGGTCGCCTAAAGCGTCCAGGTGTTAGTAGGAGTGGCCGGGTACGCCCGTTACAGCGCACTAGAGAGGCCCGGAGTCGCTGGCGTTCCGGGCAAGTGGGGTGGTACCGCGAGGGTCTCGTAATAGGGCTCCCGTCCCTACACGGTGGAGTAAGGTTTGCTCCGTCCGGTTTTTAGAGGGACGGGGGCTTTTGCGTGAGGAGGGTTAGATATGGCTTTCAAGCAGGTGCGGCCAAAGGTCAACTTCCCCGAGATCGAAGGGGATATCCTCCGGCTGTGGGAGAAGATCGGGGCCTTCGAGAAGTCGGTCGAGCGGCGTAAGAAAGACAACCCGTTCGTCTTCTATGAGGGCCCGCCGACCGCCAACGGCCGCCCGGGCTTCCACCACGCCCTGGCTAGGGCCTTTAAGGACCTTATCCCCCGCTACAAGACCATGCGTGGCTACCGGGTCGAGCGCAAGGGCGGCTGGGACTGCCACGGCCTCCCCGTGGAGCTCCAGGTCGAGAAAGAGCTCGGCCTCGCTGGCAAGCACGACGTTGAGGAGTACGGCGTCGAAGAGTTCAACCGCCTCTGCCGCGAGTCCGTGTACCGCTATGTCGAGGACTGGCGCGAGATGAGCGCCCGCCTCGGCTTCTGGGTGGACATGGAGAACGCCTACTGGACCCTGGAGAACTCCTACATCGAGAGCGTCTGGTGGGCGCTGAAGACCCTCTACGAACGCGACCTCCTCTACGAAGGATACAAGGTCACCGCCCACTGCCCCCGCGACCAGACCTCCCTCTCCTCGGCCGAGGTGGCGATGGGCTACGAGACCATTACCGACCCGAGCGTCTACGTAAAGCTTCCCCTAGCTTCGCCGGACGAGGAGGGCACGAGCCTCCTTATCTGGACCACGACGCCGTGGACGCTCATCTCCAACACCGCCGTCGCGGCGAACCCGGATGTCGAGTACGCGACGGTCGAGGTAGATGGGGAGCGCCTGATCCTGGCACGCGAGCTATTAGAAAAGGCTCTGGGAGAGGGCGACCACGAAGTTATAGAGACGTGTAAAGGCTCGGATCTTGAAGGTCTTAAATACCGCCGCCCGTTCGACTACCTGCCCGTGGAGGAGACGCCGAACCTCTTCACCGTCGTGCTCGGGGACTACGTCACCACGACCGAGGGGACCGGCCTCGTACACACCGCCCCGGCCTACGGCGAGGACGACGCGAGGACGGGCCGCCGCTACGGCCTGCCGACTCTCCACCCGGTAAGGCCCGACGGGACCTTCGACGAGCGTATCGGACCCTTCGCGGGCGCCTTCGTCAAGGAGGCCGACCCCGGCCTCGTCCAGGAGATAAGGGAGAAGGGCCTCCTGTTCCGGGTCGAGGAATACGAGCACCCCTACCCCCACTGCTGGCGCTGCGGGACACCCCTGCTCTACTACGCCAAAAAGGCCTGGTACGCGAGGACGACCGCCGTGCTCGACGAACTGCTCTCGGAGAACGAGAACATAAACTGGGTCCCCGAGCACGTAAAGTGGGGCCGCTTCGGCGACTGGCTCAAGAACAACGTGGACTGGGCCCTCTCCCGCGAACGCTACTGGGGTACCCCCCTCCCCATCTGGCGCTGCGAGAACGGCCACACGACCGTGGTGGGGAGCGTCGAGGAGCTAAAAGAGCACTCCCTCAGTGACGTCCCCGGCGACCTTCACCGGCCGTATGTGGACGGGGTAAGGGTGGCATGCGGGGAGTGCGGCGCAGAGGCAGAGCGCGTCCCCGAGGTCCTGGACGCGTGGTTCGACTCGGGTAGCATGCCGTTCGCCCAGTGGCACTATCCGTTCGAGGGACAAGAAACCTTCGAACGGTCCTTTCCGGCCGACTTCATCTGCGAGGCGGTGGACCAGACGCGGGGGTGGTTCTACTCCCTTCTGGCCGCCTCGACGATGCTCTTCGGTAAGAGTTCGTATAAGACGTGCATGGTGCTCGGGCACGTCCTCGACGCCGAGGGGAAGAAGATGAGCAAGAGCCGGGGAAACGTCGTGGACCCCTGGGAGATCTTCGGTAAGCAAGGCGCCGATGCTCTCCGTTGGGCGCTCTACACCGCCACGAGTCCCGGCAACCCCAGGCGCTTCAGCGAGGACCAGGTCGACGAAGCCGTCCGCAAGCACCTCCTCACCCTCTGGAACACCTACTCCTTCTTCGTCACCTACGCGAGGATAGACGGCTTCGACCCGAACAAAGACTACGTAGACCCGAACGAGCGAAGCCTCATCGACCGCTGGGCCTTGAGCGAGCTCCAGCTCACCACGAAGACCGTAACCGAGAGGCTCGACGCCTACGACGTGACGGCTGCCGGGCGTTCTTTAGGCGAGTTCGTGGATGAGCTCTCGAACTGGTACGTCAGGCGGAGCCGCCGCAGGTTCTGGAAGGGTGAGGACGACCTGGACAAAAAGGCCGCCCACTCCACCCTTTACGAGTGTCTCGTCGGCGTCGCAAAGCTCAGCGCCCCATTCACCCCGTTCATCTCCGAAGCCCTCTACCAGAACCTCATCGTGAACACCGACCAGTCGGCGCCCGAGAGCGTGCACCTGGCGGAGTGGCCGGAGGCGAACGAGGCCCTCGTGGACGAAGAGCTCTCGCGGCGGATGGAGGCGGCGAGGCGGGTCGTGGCCCTGGGCCGGGCAGCCCGCAACGCGGCGGCTATAAAGACCCGACAACCCCTGCGGGAGGTCGTGGTGGTACCGGAGGCCGCGGAGGGGGCTCCCGGGTTCCGGCAGGGCCTTAAGAGCCTCGAGGACATAGTGCTAGACGAGCTGAACGTGAAGGAGCTCCGTTTCGGGGAAGCGGAGGATGTCCTGGCGTACGACCTGAAGCCGAA
>JALZFP010000165.1 GCA_030861485.1 Actinomycetota bacterium
GCAGCGTTGACGCAGCTAGGGGTGGCGGTGCAGCTTACTGCGAACACGTTTTTGATCGTGCTTGGGGCAGTTGCGTTGGCGGCGGCTATAGCCTTTGGGATAGGGGGTAGGGAGGTAGCCCAGGATATCCTTGAGAAGGCCTACAACCGCAGCAGCGACGAGGTAACAAACGACTCCGGTGGCCGGCCTGGTAGCACCACGGGTGGCACCATGGATGGAGGTGCATAGAGAAACGATAGGCTCTAAGCCGCCGCTTGCGGCGTGAGGAGATAGCAGAGGGCCCGGGATCGTCCTTACGCCGCAAGCTCTATCTAGGGCCTCTTGCCTTACCGGCCCGCTTCTCCGACCGGGAAATCTTTGTCCCTCTTCGCCGCGTACGGTGTCGCCGAGGACGGCGGGATGTTACGGTTGAAGCGGAAGAGGTTGGTAGGGTCGTAGCGGTCCTTGAGCGCGATCAGGCGCTGCGGGGGCGTGAACCGGCAGGCCTTCTTGCGGTGCCCATCCCAAGAAAGCGCGAACATTGGTATACCATAGCTTTTTAGGAGGCTTCTTTTGATACGAGGAAGGGTAGATTGGTACAGCACGAACCTGGGCCACGGGTTCATCATGCCCGAGGATGGAGGGCCAAAAGCTTTCGTACAGCGCAAGGATATAGTGGCGGGCCAGGAGAAGTCGCTCGAGAACAACGACAAAGTGTCCTATGAGGTAACTCAGGGCACGGAGGGACCGGAGGCGAGGAACGTATCTAGAGTGTACTGATAGAGGGTGTGTTGCCGCTATTCACCCGCCTGCCGAGAGGAGGTCTTCTCGGAACCCAGAGGTTTAGAAAGCATGCTAAAGGTTGGAAACCGAGTACTAGCCCTTCCCCTACACTCGCCTAGATTCGGGGTGGTGTCAGCTTAGGGTAAAGCCCAGAGAATCATGTTGCCGTCAATACCTTGCTCGGCTGCGAGTCGTCGGCTAGGAGGATGGCTTCGACACGCTCCTCGCCGCCTCAGCCGCGCGCTTTCCGCACCAGAATTATAAGAGTGGGTAAGGGAGGAAACTAGGTATACTCGGCGAACCGGACCTCGAAAGCCCCGGGCCTTCCGGCTCCGCTATGAAGCGGACGAGCCACTCTCCTTCGGCAGCCACAGCGTCGTGCGTTAGGTCTATAGCCAAAGGTAGGGCAGATGCGCGTGCGCCTTAGATCGTGGCAACGGGCAGTGTAGAATATTTATGCGGAAGAGGACGTTAAGAGGCGCAGGACGACATCACTTGCCGTCCCGTACAGTAGACAGCCTCACACTCGTCTCGCAGATGATGCAATGCGCAGGTGGCCTCACGGCCGCAGCCTAGCGGACGCCACAGCGCACGCAAGCATAGTCGTTCAAACCCTCCTCCGTTGCCCAACGCCGTTGACTTGCTACGGGCTTGCTCTGGCGTGAGAGATGGAGAACGAACCTCCGCTACCCAGTCCGATCGCCCTCGTCGCGGATGGTTTGCCGCTCGAAGGCTCCATCTTGGCCGACCTTGGCACCTATAGAGGCGACTAGCCAGCCGATTGATATCCCTAAGAGCGCCCCGCCCAGCACGTCGCCAGGATAGTGCACGCCCACGTAGACCCGCGAGTAGGAGACGGCGATCGCAAGGGCCAGCAACCCCCAGCCCCAAGCTGGTAGTCGACCGAGCAAACGCCGGGCGGTGAGCGATGCCCCGCTAGAGGCGGCAAAAGCGTATGTGGTGTTTACGGAAGGGAAGGAGTACGAGCTCGATGGGCTAACCAGCAGCCGCACGTCGGGAAGCGAGACGAAGGGCCTGGGCTGCATTACGATACTCTTTAACACCTCCGAGCAAGCTAACCCCGCCACTAGGCCGGCCAAGCCGGTCAGCGCTGCCCAACGGCCGGTTTTGCCACTGAGTGCTGCTAGCACTCCCAGTAGCACTAGCCAAATCACCCCATAATCATTGATGCTGCCCAAGAAGATCATGCAAGGATCCAGCGCGGGGCTGGTCCAAACCTTGTTTACGAGGTGGAACAAGAAACGGTTTAGCTCGGTCATCCCTTGAGCAACCTCCTCAACCTCCTAAAGGGGCCTATATTCCTACAAGGTGCATATAATAGATCCCATTGCTACCCGTCCTCCAACGCGGGATCGGCAGCCCATTCTGTACCCTTACGCCATTTACGCCGTCTAATCGGGAACCTCGAGGCGTGTATAGTGGCCTCTGCCTACCATCTCGGCGAGCAACACCTTGCACGGTTTGACACCACTGCGAGCGCAAAGGCCTGCAACACTGGGCGAGCCGGAGAAGAGAATACCCTGTATAGATAAGCGTGTTTTGCGAACCCTACAATGCTCAGTAATCCCTTTTTCTCACTCGTAATGAGCAGGCCAATGGTTCGAGTCCGCTCGTCGGCTCTTGTTGTTCCTCTTGTCTAAGCCAAACACGCGGCTACAAAAGTCGACCGTCGGACAACCTGACATCAAATGAACGGAGTCCTTCGGGGCTCCCGTCCCTGAGCTGGTATAGTGCCGGAACAGCGGGAGACAGCATAGGAGGGCTTCGGAATATGCCCCGAGGAACGGTCAAGTGGTTCGACGGCGAGAAGGGCTACGGTTTCATACGCCCAGATGATGGAGGCGAAGACGTCTTCGTGCACCACACGGGCATAGTGGGTAGCGGATTCAAGAGCCTCGACGAAGGCGAGAAGGTTACTTACGAAGTTGCCCAGGGTAGGAGGGGACCGCAGGCGCAGAACGTCTCCAAAGTTTCTAATGAGCCAGGCTTTGGAGAGGAGAGGACCTTGAAGGTGCCGATGGAGTTGGAAGCGGCGGCTCGCGTCCTGCTCGAGCACTTCGACCCCGACGAGCTGTATGAGGCAATGGTGAGGGCACGATCTTAGCGCCGTCCCTCGCGCAACGAGAGACGAATACGACAAGGGGGGGCGTCCTTTCTCTTCGCTGGGATCTGACCCGTATTAAATGTCACTGTCCAACTAAGCAGGCTGCTCTTCCTCGTCAAAGACTAAGACAATTTCTAGGTTACCGCTCGGGCGAGGCAGAAGATACACGCTCAGGTCGAATCACTCATGAAAAGACTAATCTATTACTGAGACTAGGTAACTTCCAGTGTAGCTTTTAGCATAAAGGGGAACAGAAGTGGAGGACAGCGCGACGAGGAGAGAATCTTGAGCGAGAAAGTAGTACAGCTAGATATTTTCGAAGGTTACGGGGGCAGGAAGCAAAGGCTCTATTCCTACGCTACGCTGATCGCGGTCTTTAACCTGATCTTCGCTGTTTTCCTCCTGGTAGCCAAGCGCACGGGGCGATCCATACCGGAGCGGGTGGACGTTAGAGATATAGCGCTGCTCGGGGTGGCGACCCACAAGCTGAGTCTAACAGGTGCCCAGGATGCGGTTACGAGCCCCTTGCGCGCCCCGTTCACCGAGTTACAAGAGAAAGAGAGCCCCAAGAGCGTCCAAGAGAGGCCCCGCGGCGAGGGCCTACGAAGGTCTATCGGAGAACTGGTAACCTGCCAGTTCTGCCTCGGCATGTGGGCGGCCGCCTTCTTTACCTATGGCCTCGTGCTGGCGCCGCGCGTCACCCGGCTGTTCGCCACCGTTTTAACCGTCCTCACCATCTCGGATCACCTTCACCAGACCTACAAGGCCCTCACGAAGAGAGCATAGCAGCGCAGGCCACTGATATCGACTTACTCCTCTTCCGCTCGGGAACGCCTAAGGAGTCGTGTAAACTTCCCCGAAGGGGTCCAAAGAAACCTATAAAGGAGGTCTGATGAGCGAGGAGACCGAGGGTGTGAGCAACGGTTCGGAGGCAGAGGGGCCTAAGGAAGTAATTGTCTACGGAGATGGAGAAGGATTAGACCAGGAAGTCTACGTCGGCTCGCACCGGATGTGGGCCGACGAGCCACCCGAATCAGGAGGTTCCGACCGAGGACCTGACCCCTACGATCTGCTGCTCGCGTCGCTAGGGGCGTGCACCTCGATTACCCTCACAATGTACGCCCAAAGAGAAGGTTTGCCTCTCCAGGGTGTCACCACTCGTCTTCAACACTCGAAGATCCACGCCAACGATTGCGCCGAATGCGAAACCGAAGAGGGGAAGATCGATCGGATCGAGCTGAACATCGGGCTAGACGGGCCCTTGAGCGACGAGCAGCGCTCACAGCTCCTCGGGATCGCCGAGAAGTGTCCCGTACATCGCAGCCTCACCTCTGAGACCGTGATCACGATCGGGTCCGACGACGAGTCTGACTAGAAGGCCCTCGTTAGTGGGTGGCGGAGAGTACAGTAGGTTCGTCGCACGTTCTCCTAACGGGAGTGGAGCCGCATGGACCTCACCTACGAGCAGTGGGAAGTCTTGGAGCCGGTCATCCCCGAGCCGACGCGTCGATCTGATGGGTCGAGGCAGACCCTGAGCTAGAGTGTGCTTCTCGATCAGGCGTTTTCAGTGCCCGCGGAGGGCAAAACGAGTCCTCTTCGCCCCGTTTTGCAAACCAGCCGGATCTTGTCTACAGCCTATTCGTACTTTCTACACAGCCCCTCTGAGAGACTTTTTAGAATGTATCTTGGGTGAGGCCTAGAGCCTCCAATTGGATTGGCTGATACAGCAGCCATGGGGCTTCGCCTCGCCCTTTTCGTACCGTTTCTCTAAGCAGTGGGGTGAATACCGCTCCTAGACGATCTAGTAAAGTGGGTGTCGGTTCGGGGCGCTATCGGGAAAGCCAAGGGCCGGAAGCCCGAGGACCCCGGCCCGCTAGTAGCGGGCTCAAAGGGCTGGCTCTCCGGGGGCGGCGTTCACAGTTGTGCAGGCCGCGTATAGGTCGCCCCCGGAGGGAAACTCTAACTTATTCTACTCTTATCCTACCTACGACGCAGGACGGCGTACCCCAGCACGCCCGCGCCCAGGAGCAGGGCGCCAGCAGGCAGGACCAACGTCCCAGGACCCACACCACCGCTCGGGGGGAGGTTCTTCTCCGTCGTAATTTCTTGTTTGACCTCTGCGGTCATCTCCTGCGCCATGGCAGTCGGCACGAGGATCAGCATAGCCACCAGGGCGGCCATGG
>JALZFP010000185.1 GCA_030861485.1 Actinomycetota bacterium
GTGAGCTCTTCCTCTTCATCCTCGAAGGTCTCTTCGAACTCGCGGACGAGCCTTCGCACCTCCTCAATGGGCCGTCCGCTTTTCATCAAGGCGGCCTCGTATATCACGAGCGCCGCCGTTTCGTGCGCGCGGGCCAGCTCGTCCACCCGGCGCGCGGCCCTCTCTAGCCTCGCATCGTAGTCGTCGAGGTTCTTTACCTTCCAGGCGGCCGTCTCTAGCGCCCCGCCGGATGCCAGCTCCGTCATCACAACCCCTTACTTACTCTTACAAACGGTGCCTACCCCACCAATATACAGCATCTTCGCCGGGCTCCCAGCGGGTGTCAGTAGGAGGCGCGTAGGGCCTTGAGAGCTTTCACGCCAGTGGTGGCCTGGAGGAAGGGGCTCTGTGGGTTGTAGCACCCGTCCACGGGAGCCGGGCACGCATGGTTTTGGGCGGGGCGTGTAGCAGCGGCTCTTCAGGTACCCTGGGGCACCCCGACTCCAAGGCCAGCTCGGTAATGGCAGTGTAGAGGGTGGCCGACCTCTTCGAGGACGAGGCGCGCGGCGGTACTGAAGGCCCGGGCGTCTCTCTTACGAGGAGACTTCGCTCGATACCTCGGGGTAGGCCCCGATCAGGCGTACGTACGTGCAGCGCTCGTCCAGCTTCTGTAGCGCCCGTTTTACTCGCTCGTCCTCGGGGTGCCCCTGGAAGTCGGCGAAGAACACATACGTCCACGCCCGTCGCCTGGAGGGTCGGCTCTCTATGCGTGTCAGGTTGACCCCCTCGTCGGAGAAGGCGGAGAGCGCGTCCTTGAGTCCACCGGGACGGTCCTTGAAGGAGAAGACAACGCTAGTCTTGTCCCTGCCCGTGGGCTCGGCCCAGGAGCGCCCAAGAACTATAAAGCGTGTCGCGTTGGTTCTGGCATCCTGAATATCGCTGGCGAGAACCGAGAGGCCGTAAGCCTCGGCGGCCAGAGTGCTCCCCACGGCCGCCACCCCTGGCTCCTCCACCGCCCTTCGGGCGGCCTCTGCCGTGGACTCAACCTCCTCTAGAGACGCGTGCGGCAGCTCGTGGCGGAGCCAGGTCGCCACCTGGGCTAAGCCCATCGGATGGGAGCAGACTGTCTCGATCTTCTCCAGGGACGTCTCCCTAGAGAGGAGGTTTTGGGAGATGGAGAGGTACACCTCGCCGCAGATCTGTAGCGGGCTCGCCATCAGCTCGTCGAAGGTATGCGTCACAACCCCCTCCAACGAGTTCTCTACGGCGACGACCCCGTATTGGGCCTCGCCCTTCTCGACCTGCGCAAAGACCTCCCGTACCGTCGCGTGTGGGTCCAGCTCCACGCTCGACCCGAAGGCGTGCCGCGCCGCCTCGTGCGTAAAGGTCGACTCCGGCCCCAGGTAAGCGACCTTCAACGGCGCCTCGAGAGAAATGGAGGCGGAGATGATCTCTCTGAAAACCGCTTCGAGCCCCCCCTTCGGGAAGTCGCCCCGGCTCAAAGCGCCGACACGATCCAGGACCTTGCGCTCCCGGGCCGGGGCATACGCCTCCAGACCCCCGGCGAGCTTTATCTCCCCGATCCGGCGTGCCATCTGCGCCCGCTCATCTAAAAGCCGTACTATCTCCTCGTCGACCGCGTCTATCCCGGCCCTGAGATCCTTCATCTCACCGGGCGTCTCCGGCCCCCCTCGCTTTTCAGCGAACATGGTTCCCCCCACAAATATCTCGAACGTCGAAGCTGTTTATCACGGCAAACATTGTACTCAACCTTCCCAGGGGTAACTGAAGTTGTCGCGCACAGATCTCTGGAGGAGCACGGCGGGCGGTGCCCCTCCTAGCTAAATCGCCGGAAGGGAGGAAAAAAGCGGCTGTGAGGCCGTTTCGCTGCTGTCTTTCCAGAGCACACGTAAGAGAGAAAGTATCAGATGGGACGGGGCCATGTCAAAGAGCCGTTAAAGCAGGATCAGTAGTGCCGCCACGACCGCGGCGAGGCCGAACCGGTAGTAGGCGAAGGCCCTTAGAGAATGGTTCACAACAAAGCGCAGAAAGAAGCGGATAGCTAGGTACCCCACGACCGCCGAGGAGACAAAGCCAACCAAGAAGAGGAGTGTGTCGTACGCACCCATGCCCTCCGAGACGACCTCCGTTATCTGTAGTGCACCGGCACCGGCGATAATCGGTACGCTCATCAAGAAGGAGAACCGGGCCGCCTCCTCCCTCCTTAAACCCAGAAACAGCCCGAGCGTTATCGTCGCGCCCGAGCGCGATACCCCTGGTACGAGCGCCGCCGCCTGGGCAAGGCCGATGCCTATAGCCTCGCGGAATGTCAGTTTTGGTGCCGTACGCGTGCGACGTCCGACCGCCTCTCCAAGAATGAACAGGACACCGACCAGCACCAGGTTTAAGATCACCACCCACGGTGAACGCACCGCTGTCTCGAAGAAATCTTCCAGAAAGTACCCGATCAGGGCAGCCGGCACAGTCGAGGCGAGAACGAGGTAGGCGAGCCTACCATCAGGGTCCGCTGGTAGCGACCGGGTCCGTAACGAGCGTAGGAACGCAAACGCCATCCGCGCCAGGTCCTGCCAGAAAAATACCACCACGGCCACCAGAGTCCCCAGGTGCATCGCCACATCGAACGAGAGCCCAAATCGCGCCTGGTCCAACCCTAGAAAATACTGCCCGAGCAAGAGGTGCCCCGAGCTTGAAACCGGCAGGAACTCCGTAAGCCCCTGCACTATACCAAGAAAGATCGCCTCTATAAACTCCAGCACGCTGACACCCTTTCTCTCCTACCGGTGCGCACGCTACTAGATAGGCCTCCGGCAGTCAGCAAGATTGTAAGCCGGCTAACCGGCCGTTGTGTTAAACCCGGCTGAGCCGCGAGAGCGCAGCGTAATCTTTGAGGGTAATGCGTCCGCCCTCGATTTTGACGACGTCGCGGTTGCGCATCTCGTTGAGAACCTTAGTAACGGACTCGCGGGTGGAGGCGACCATTGCGGCGAGGTCCTGGTGGGTGAGCCTCAGGTCTATCGTCACGGAGCCACCTTCGTCCCTCTCTCCGAACTTCTGAGCGAGTATGGGCAAGAGATTCGCCAGCCGCACCTCGGTCTCACGGGGGAGGAGGCACTTGACGAGCTCCTCGTACTGCACGAGCCTGAGCTCCAGGAGCGTCATCATCTTTAGCGCCGCACGCGGCTCCCGGCGGATTGCCCGCTCCATGAAAATCTTCGGCACCTTCGTAACCTTGCACTCGGTCACGGCTTCGGCGTAGGCGCGCTGGCGGGCCTCACCGGCGAACGCGAGGTGCCCAAAGATGTCCCAGGGCTTCAAGAGACGCAAGGTCGCCTCCTTACTCCCCGAGTAGGGCCTAAACAACTTGACGACGCCAGAGATGAGGATGTAGAGGGCGTCACCGTACTCGCCTTCGCTGTAGATGGCGTCCCCCGGCCCGTACACCCTGTCGGCCGAGGCTATTCCCATGCCCCGCAGGATCCCCAGTAGCTCCCGGCACTCCTGCTCCTGCAACTCACCGTACTCGCCCCACACGGGCTCAGCATCCACTAACTTCCCCCGCTCCACAGCCGCCGAGAATAAAAACCTCGATCCCCGCCAATCCTCTGATAAACAACACCCTGATAAAACCTGACTGCTACAAACAGTAACATTGTACACCACAAGCCGCGATGTAGTCCTGCTGGCCCCCTGGGTGGGCCGCTCCACACGAGACGGTCATGACCGGCGACAAGCGGGCTTCGATTGGGGTAGAATAGCCATGCGTATGAGGCTTGCGACGAGGGAGACGGCGTGCGGGAGCGGATAGCGTACCTGTTCATGATAGGCATACTGATTCTGCTTATCGCGGTTACGTTCGGGGTGCTCGGCAAGGGCGAATACCAGCCGCCAGAGAACGAACAGGAAAAAGCTAGCCAGTCTCAGGCCACGAGTACCTCGGCTTAAAAACAGTCTGTAGCCAGACTCGAAGCCTCTGAAGTTCTCGACCAGACTTAGTCTGTGTTTTCTGATGCCTCCGGTTCGCGCTCGACGGCGATCTCGTAGGCGCTCATCTGGGGGTGCCCTCTCAACAGGTCCGCACCCCCGCTCCTGCCATGAGCTTTTTTGAACTCCTCGCTTCCGACCCAAGCATCGAAGGCCTCCCGGTCTCGCCAGCGCGTGATGATCAGGACCTCATCCTCCCCTCCGGGAGCTTCCTCGGAGCGCAGCACCTCCATAGAGACGAAGCCTGGAAACCCCTGCACGTTCCCCCGGCTATTAGCGAACCGCTCGACTATCTGTCCGGCCGCTCCCTTCTTCACGGGCAGGCGATTGAAGATGGCGATCAT
>JALZFP010000197.1 GCA_030861485.1 Actinomycetota bacterium
CGCCTGTAAAAGCGCCGGCAGGGCTGCTAGAGTAGCTCCCATGCCCGAACTCTCCTGCACCGCGAGGCGGATCGGCGATTACGAGAGCCGCACCGAGGAATACGAGCTCGCCTTCACCGTAGACGACACCCCACCGAAAACCTTGCAGATAAAGTACCAGGCCGCCCGGGCCTACGAGATCAACGCCGCCCTGGAAGCCTGCACCGAATACGCCCGCGCCGCCATCGCCGGAGCAAACCCGGATCTCGCGTACAAGCCTACCGACGAGTCACTCTTCCGGCTCTCCTGGAAGACGCTGCAGTCGGCCAAGTACGGAGAGGGCGCACCGGAAAAAGGCACCCTGGAGCTGTAGGAAAGCCTGTACTATCGTGCTGCCCAGCGCTTTCAGTTCGCCAAGCGCTCCAGTTTTCGAGGTGCGACGAGCTCAAGTTCATCCCCGCTGCCGCCGACGAAGTAAGATTCCGGCTCTGCGGGAAGGACAAGCCTCACCCCGCCGCCGGTATACCTAGCCCTCATAACGCTCACCGCCCGCTTTATGCTCCAGGCCGTAGTGGTACCTTGAAACGAGCAGCGCAGGTACAAACCTCCAGCCCTACCTAGATTATCTCACCCTTCCTCTCTCCCGCCTATCTAGGATTCCCCACCCCTACCAAGAACGCATCCAATGCTTCTGTCAAAGGCAATAGGCCATTTGTTACTATTGTTTTGGGACTTTGCGAAAACGGTACACTGGGTCCGCAGGCCAGCGGAGAACAATCGTGTAGAAAATTGTGCTTAGGGGTGGCGGGTACACAATCGATGGTGTACTATTAAGTTAGTTAAAGATCCTGAACGGATAAGGAGGGGGGCTCCCGATCCGCAAGTCAGTAAAAAGAAGAGCCGGGCGATGCTTTCTAAGGAGGGGGGTGGTTTCGCTAGTCCGGATCAGGAGCCGTTCTACCGTGTTCTGCTAGCTTCGGGCGGGAGCACGTCCCGACCCCGGGTAGCGTAGATGCGGGATCAAGAGTGCAAAGAGAAGTCAACCAAATTGAGGGGGAAACTATATGAGGAAGTTGATGTTGTTGGCGGCGCTTTTGGCGATGCTCGCCTTGGCCGCCGTTCCGGTCATAGCGCAGGTCAGCCAGGAGGAAGAGCAGGAAGGTGAGAGCGGCGAGCTCAACCAGGACTTCTCTGTCACCGGCAGCGGTGACAACTCCACCCAGTGCGTGGGCATCCAGGGTGTTGGCAACACCGGTAATGCCCAGAACCTGACCGACGTCCTCCAGTACGGCTCCACCGCCGACGATTTCGAGTTCGAGGAGGTCGGCTCGACCATTACCGTGAGCCCCACCAACTCGACCGATTGCACGAGTGCGGTCAACCAGGCCGCGTCGGCTTCCGGCTAAGAGCAGTCGGAGACGTAGAGCAAAGCGATAGCTCTACTAGGAGGCGGATCCTTCTTCTCGGAGGGTCCGCCTTCTATGGGAAACAACGCACTCTTCAGGACGAGGAGGTAGGTTAGGGAATGAGGAAGTTGATGATGCTAGCGGCGATGCTGGCGGTGGCGCTGCTGGCCGCCTCGCCCGCACTCGCCCAGGAAGAGCCGGCCGTCGTTGCCGACGCCAAGGCGAACGTTGCCGGTGCCGGAGGAGCGAAGGCCGAGGCCGAGTGTAAGGACGGGGTTATAGAGGCGAAGGCCGGAGGAGTTGTGGCCAAGGCCCCGTGTGAGCCCGAGCCGCCCAAGGCCGCTCCGCCGCCCCCGCCGAAGGCCGCTCCGCCGCCCCCGAAGGCTGCTCCTGCCCCGGCTCCGGCTCCGGCACCGAAGCAGCTGCCGGCAACCGGCGGTAGTAGCGTAGCATCCTTGTTTGCTCTCGGCACCGGCGCTCTGCTGGTAGGCGGCGGCCTCTTGGCTCGCAGGCTAATCCGGTAGCAACGGCCAAAACCTCGAAAGAGGAAGGGGCAGGGCTGGACGGCCCTGCCCCTTTTATCGTCTGCCCGGAAGTCACTACTCAGGGTCCAGCTATAGTATGATCTCGTGGAAGCGCGAGCGGATTAACCTACCGATCCTCCACAGCCTCCAACAACTCCTCCAGCGTGACGCTCCCCTCGTAGAGTGCGGTGCCCACGACCGCTCCGACGACGCCAGGAATTTTCGAGAGCTCCGCAACGTCCTCTTTCCCACGCACGCCGCCGCTGGCGATGGTCGGCAGGATCTCCGCGACGGCCATAGTGCTTTCGAGGGCAGTCCCGGAATCCATGCCGTCGCGGGAGACGTCGGTGTATAGGACGGAGGAGACGCCGTCTTCGGCGAGCTCGCGGGCGAGATCCAGTACCTCCCGGCCGCTCTTCTTTTGCCAGCCGTGGGTCGCCACAATCTTGTCACGCGCGTCCACGGCCACGACGAGGGCATCGCCCACCTCTTCTACCGCCCGCAGCCTGAGCTCGCGGTCGAGGACCGCCGCCGTGCCCATGACAAGGTGGGTTGCCCCCGCCTTCCGCAGGGACCGTAGATCCTCGAGTGCGCGGACGCCGCCCCCGACCTGCAAGGGCACACCAACAGAGTTGGCTATCGTGCGGACCAGATCGACCTGGACGGGCCGGCCTTTCTTCGCACCGTCGAGGTCAACGACGTGGATCGCACACGCCCCTCGGCCCTCCCACTCCCTGGCCCGCCGCACGGGGTCAGCGTCGTACTCGCGCTCACGGTCGAAGTCTCCCTGTTTCAAACGGACGCATCTGCCGCCCCGAAGATCAATAGCCGGGTAGACGGTAAATCTCATCAAAGAGTACGTGCCCAAAGAAGGAAGTTCTCGTAGAGCTTTAGGCCCGCGAGGCTGCTCTTCTCCGGGTGGAACTGCATCGCTGCCAGGTTCTCCCGCCCCGCCGCCGCGCAGAAAGGCCCACCGTAATCTGAAACCCCTAGCAGGTCGCGTGGCTCCTCGGGCTCCGGGTAGTAGGAGTGGACGAAGTAGAACGCCTCGCCGCCCAACCCATCGAGAACCGGATGAGAACGTACAAGGTCCAGGTCGTTCCAACCCATGTGGGGGACCTTGAGGTCCCCGACGTCGAACCTGACCACCCGCCCGGGCAAGATGCCCAGCCCCTTTACGCCCGGCGTCTCCTCCGACCCCTCGAAGAAGACCTGCAAAGCTACGCATACCCCCAAAAACGGCTTACCTGAATGGTAGGTTTCGAGACAGGCCTCGTCCATCCCCCGTTCCCTGAGCTTCCGCATGCATTCTCCGAACGCGCCCACCCCAGGCAGGACCACCGCGTCAGCGGCCAGGACGCGCTCCGGGTCTGGCGTCAGGTCCACCCGTGCCCCGACCTTCTCCAGGGCACGCGTCACAGAGAGCGTGTTGCCGGCGTCGTAGTCCACAACCGCGACTTTCAATCTATTACGCCCTTTGTCGAGGCGCTGCCGCTACTCCTCCTCGCAAGCCCCTTACGCAGGGCGACCGCTATCGCCTTCACGCCGGACTCCACCTTGTGGTGGGCGTTCGCCCCGTAGTGGCAGTTCAGGTGAAGGGTGAAGCGGCCGTACTGGGTAAAGGCACGAAGGAACTCGGGGAAGAGCTCTACGTCGAAGGGGCCTATCTTCTCGGGCATGGGTCCCAGGTTGCAGGTGAGATGACTACGTCCCCCAAGGTCCACAACGGCGGTAGAGAGGGCCTCTATAAGGGGAGCGGAGGCGTCGGAGAAGCGGACGAGGTTCGCACGGTCGCCCAGAGCTTCGTCGAAGGCGCGCCCCAAGACGAGTCCCGAATCTTCTATGGTGTGGTGGAAATCTACGTGAAGGTCTCCCTGGGCCTCGATGGCAAGGTCCACGCTCGAATGGTGGGCGAGAAGATGCAGAAGGTGGTCGAAGAAACCGATGCCGGTCCTCACCTCGGCGCGTCCTTCGCCGTCGAGGGCGAGGCGCACCTTCACGTACGTCTCGCCGGTCTGTCGTTCGGCTTCGCCGACTCGTTGCACAGGTTCTCCTTTGGCCTCTAACGGTAGCATTCTAGCTGATGGCGGGCGAAGTAGTCCCGAAGCGCGGAGGTCTCCAGCGTTGCCCCAAGCGCGAAGGATCGGCAGGGTTCAGGCGGGTATGAGACGATATCGGGCGTGCAGATCTCGTACAAACCGGCGAGTAGAACGCGTGCGTATAACACCAGGGCGCCAAGGTCACCATAGTTTGCTCAGGACGGTGACGGCTAGCCGTTATGTTGCCCCCTTGCGCGAAGGAGGCTCTCTGCCGGCGGTGGTCGAGGCCGACGACCTCGGGACTTATGTGCTTAAGTTTCGGGGCGCGGGTCAAGGACGCAAGGCGCTCGTGGCCGAGCTTGTGGTGGGTGAGCTCGCCCGCGCCCTGGGGCTAAGCGTGCCGGAGATCGTGCTGGCAAATCTAGACCCGAAGCTGGCGCGGACCGAGCCCGACCCGGAGATACAGGACCTGATCCGGGCGAGCGGCGGTCTCAACCTCGCGCTGGACTTTCTCCCGGGGTCTTTAGGCTTCGACCCGCTCGTGGACGCCCCCGATCCGGCGCTCGCCACTCGCATCCTGTGGTTCGACGCGCTCGTGCAGAACGTCGACCGCTCCCCGCGCAACACGAACCTGCTCGTCTGGCACGAAAAGCTGTGGCTTATAGACCACGGGGCGGCCCTCTATTTCCACCACGACTGGCCGAGCCGCGAGCGATCGGCCCTGAGAGCCATGGCCCACAGACCGTACGCAGCGGTCCGCGACCACGTTCTGCTCCCCCTCTCGGGACCCGTGCCGCAAGCCGACGCAGCCCTGCCACCTCTGCTCACCCGGGAGACGTTGCGTGGAGTGGTGGAGCTCGTCCCCGACGAATGGCTCAGGGACGAGCCCGGTTTCGATAACCCACAAGAGGTGCGCTCCGCCTACGTCGATTACCTCTCGGCCCGCCTCGCGGACCCGCGAGCCTGGGCGCGAGCGCTGGAGGAAGCTCGTGAGCAAGTTGTTTGAGTACGCCCTCCTGCGCGTGATGCCCCGGGTCGAGCGCGGGGAGTTCATAAACGCGGGGGTAGTGCTGCACTGCCCGGAAGAGGACTTCCTCGACGCGCGCGTGTACCTCGATCCCAAACGTCTCACTGCGCTCGACCCGAGCCTGGATCATGCCCGCGTGCTCGCCCACCTGGAGACCGCCCGCCTCGTCTGCGCGGGCGGCCGGGAAGCAGGCCCTATCGGGCTCCTACCGAGGAGCCAGCGCTTCGGCTGGCTAGTAGCGCCCCGCAGCACCGTTGTGCAACCCTCCCCCGTCCACACCGGCTTCGCCGCCGACCCTGAAAAAGCGCTCGAACACCTCCTTCAAACGATGGTCTATACCCCAGCCTGAGAGGGCGTTCGGCGCGGGCTTCCCTACAACGTCTTCGAGAAGTGGTAGGACGAGATCTTCATCCCCTCTCGGAAGTAGAACCTGTGGGTGTCGTGCCTCTGCACACCTGAGTCCAGGTGAAACTGCTCGCACCCGTTCCTCTTCGCCTCGCCGATGAGCCAATCGAGCATCAGTTTGCCATAGCTCTTCGAGCGCGAGCCTTCGTCGGTCACCAGGTCGTCCACGTAGAGGTGCTTGCCGCAGTAGAGGTAGTCCTGGATCCTGAACCCCGCCACGCACCTGACTTGGCCCTCGTCCACGACCGCGGCGAGCCGGTATCCTCCCTGGCGCACCCCTCTGATCCGCTCGACGTAGCCCCCCTCCCCTAAGTGCGGCCGAAGCTGGCACATCACGTGAAACGTCGAGGTCACCTCCTCATCCGATACCATCTCTCTGACCTCGGGCGCCACCTACTCCCCCTTCCCGAGCCGCACCCCGACGCTCCTCGCATGGTTCTCAAAGCCTTCAAGGCGGGCGAGTCGCTCGACATAAGGCCCTATAGCCGCCAGGGCCTCGGGGGTGTAGTGGATGTAATTGGTGCGGGCGGTAAAGTCATGGGTGCCCAGAGGAGAGGCCCAGGACGCGGTTCCGCCGGTAGGGAGGGCGTGGGAGGGGCCGGCGGCGTAGTCGCCGAGGGCGACGGGGCTGAAGTCGCCGACCGTCACCATGCCGGCGGCGTCGAGGTCCTGCAGGATCGCCTCGTGGTCTTCGGAGATGACGTGCGCATGCTCGGGGGCGTAGAGGTTGGCTATCTCCACGGCCTGCTCCGCGTTTTGCACCTGCACGAGGGTAATAAGCTGCGCGGGCTCCCCCGAAAGCAGCGGCTCGACGCTCTCGATGAGCTCGGCGGACGGCGTTAAGAGGACGGCCGAGGCGCCGGAGAGGTGTTCGGCCTGGGCCATGAGGTCGTAGGCCACGTGCTTGGGGAAGGCGCCCGACTCAGCGATCACGACAACCTCGCTTGGGCCCTGGGGTGCGTCCACGCCCACGACGCCGAAGACCTCTAGCTTCGCTGCCGTCACGTAGTCGTTGCCGGGACCTACGATCTTGCTTACAGGCGGGATGCTCTCCGTACCATGAGCCATCGCCCCCATCGCCTGGGCGCCCCCTACCCGGTAGACCTCATCGAGCCCGAGTAGATCCGCGACGGCGAGCACGTGCGGGCTTACACCCCCACCTGGGCTCGGCGGTGCGCACACGGCGATCTCCCCCACCCCCGCGACCTGCGCGGGGACCGCCGCCATGATGAGCGTGCTGGGGTACGCGCCGTGTCCGCCGGGAACGTAGACGCCGACCCTCGTTATTGGCCGCACCCTCTGCCCCGCCGTTGCACCCCTACGGCTCGTCTCGAAGGGGCGGTCTAGCTCGCGCTTGTGGAAGAAGCGCACGTTCTCTATCGCGACGTAGAAGGCTTCCTCTGCTCCTTCATCGAGAGCGTTACGCGCCTCTCTAATCTCTTCGGGCGGGACCCGTACAGGGTCTGGCCGGACGCCGTCGAAACGTTCGGTGTACTCTAGAAGGGCCTCATCCCTCCTATCACGAATGTCGGCGACGATGCGCCGGGCGGCATCACGCACCTTCTCGGAGAGGAAGCCGCCGGGGCGTCGCAGCTGTGCGGCGATCTCTTTGGAGCTCGCCTCGCGGGCGTCGAGGACTTTAACCAAGGCGGATCTCGTCCCTCCCCATGGCCCCCGCGAGGGCGGAGATCTCAAGGTTGCGCAGGCGGTAGGAGCCGCGGTTGGCGATGAGGCGGGCGGTAGAAGAGGAGATCTCGTCGAGTACCAAGAGGTTGTTCTCACGGAGTGTCGTACCGGTGG
>JALZFP010000246.1 GCA_030861485.1 Actinomycetota bacterium
AACTCCTTCATGCCGAACGGTTTGGTCACGTAGTCGTCGGCCCCGGCCTCGAAGCCCGAGACTTTATCCTCCTCGCCGTCCTTGGCGGTAACCATGATGATCACCACCTCCTGGTCCTCTTTGCGGATCTTCTCGCAAACCAACACGCCGGACTCCCCGGGGAGCATCAGGTCGAGCAAGATCAGGTCCGGGCGGAAGGTGCGGGCCAGATTCAAAGCCTCGGCCCCGCCCATCGCCTTCTGCACACCGAAACCCTGACGCGAGAGGTTGTACGCTAAGGTGTTCAGGATCACCGCGTCATCCTCGACGAGCAAGATCTCCGCCGCCGCTACCGCGCTTACGCTCAAAGCACACCAACCCTATGACTCTAAATCGACCGCCTCTACCAGTATAACCCCGGTATCTTCTGCTCACAGCATTTATATGCATTGAACATATGCTTCGAGCACCGGTGCTTTTGTGGAAGGAGGCAGCAAATGATGTTCTTCTCTACTCACTTTTTGAACCAACGTCTCGCCCGCCGCTACAATGCGCAATGAGAGCCAAGATTAGAGGAGCGGGGCGTGAAGATCGGGGTGGAAACGCTGACAGTACATACTAGACGCACCTTCACCATCGCCCGCAGCTCCTCGGACACCTTTGAGCGCGTGATCTTGACGCTGGAAGAAGGGGGTACCTCCGGCCGTGGCGAGGCCGCCCCCACGAGCTACTACGATCAGGACGCCGCGAGTGTTGCGGCTGCGCTCGCGCAGACCCGGATAAACGACGCCTGGGACATCGAGGGTACCCTTGAAGAGAATGGCTTTTTGCCCCCGTCGGCCCTCTCTGCGCTCGACTCGGCCCTCCACGACCTCGCCGCGAAGAGGCTCGGGTTCCCCGTCTACCGGCTCCTGGGCCTGGCTCGCCCGGAACCCGTTAGCGCCTACACTCTGGCGATAGCGGACCTCAAGACGACCCTCAGGGAGGCGAAGAGGCTCGCCGGGTTCCCCGTCTTGAAAGTGAAGGTGGGCGGAGAGGAGGACCTCGAAACGGCCCGGGCGGTCGCCGAGGCGTCGGACGCCACCCTCTGGGTAGATGCGAACGAGGCATTCTCCCCCGAAGAGGCACCTGAGGTAGCGCGGGAGCTGGCGGCGGTAGATTCGGTACGCATGATAGAGCAACCTGTCGCGGCCTCCGCCGGACCGGAGGCGCTGCGTGTGGTCACGGAGGCCGCCAGGCCCGTACCGGTCATCGCTGATGAGAGCGCCATCTCCGCCCGCGACGTGCCTCGCCTCGCCGGCAGTGTGACCGGAGTGAACGTCAAGCTCATGAAGTGTGGCGGCCTCCGGCGAGCGCTTGAGATGGTCCACGTTGCTCGCGCTCACGGCATGCTCGTCATGCTCGGCTGCATGGTCGAGACCTCGTTAGGGGTTGCGGCGGCGGCCCAGATCTCGGGCCTCGTGGACTTCGTGGACCTCGACGGCGCGATGCTTCTCGCCAACGACCCCTTCACGGGCCTCGGTTACGAAAAAGGGCGCATCTACCTCCCAAAAAGTGCCGGCCTTGGGGCGGAGCCTCTATGATCCCGGCAAAGAGCCCCGAACGCCGCTACGCCATCCTTGCCGAGGGCTGGTTCGCCAACCGCCACGCCAAAACCACCCACGGCCTCGTAGCCTACGGCAGGGACGAGGTCGTCGCCGTTGTCGACTCGACCCTGGCCGGACGGCGCGTCCTGGAGGTTATGCCGAACCTCCGGCGCAACGCTCCTATCGTTGGGACGCTCGGGGAAGCTCTGGAGAGGAAACCTACCTCCATTCTCGTCGGGCTCGCCCCGGCCGGGGGGAAGCTGCCGGAGGAATGGATGGAGACCCTGAGGGAGGCGGCGGACGCCGGGCTCGAGATCGTCAGCGGCCTTCACCAGCGGCTCGCGCCGGAGCTCCCCGGAGCGAGGGTCTGGGAGGTCCGCGAGCCGCCGGAGGACGTTCCGCTCTTCTCCGGGGAGGGCTTTACGGTGGAGCCGAAGGTCGCGCTCACCGTCGGCACCAACAGCGCCATAGGCAAGATGACGGCTACTCTAGAGATAGAGCGCGCGGCGAGAGAGGCTGGTCTCTCCACCGGGTTCGTCGCCACGGGTCAGACTGGCATCGTCGTTGCGGGGTGGGGGATCTGCGTGGACGCCGTGGTCTCGGACTTTATCGCCGGCGCCTCCGAGCAGCTCGTGCTCGCGGCTGCGAGGGCTTCGCCACGTCCTGACCTGATTCTGGTCGAAGGACAGGGCTCGTTGGGGCATCCGGCCTACTCCGGCGTCACGCTTGGCCTCCTCCACGGCTCCTGCCCAGATTGCCTTGTCCTCTGCGCTGACGCCTCGGAGGGGGAGGTCTTTGCCGGGGTTCCCAGCCCGGACGTCGCGCGCATCGTCCGCCTCTACGAGGAGGTCGCCGCCCTCGTAAAACCCGCCCCCGTCGTGGCCGTGAGCGTCAACGCGAAGGGGCTAGACGAAGAGGCCGCGGAGAATTTTATGAGGCGCCTCGCGAAAGAGACCGGCCTCCCGGTTGCTGACCCGGTGCGTGGCTCTGCCAGACCGATCCTCGACGCTATCCGGCGGGCACCGAAGACGGAGGCGGTCAAGTCCTAGCCCCAAAAACGTTGGGCACTGGTTAAAACTTCTATGTTTGCGTAAGCATCCGGTTATGTTAGTATTCGGCTGTGGCACGGTGTTTAACCCTTAACGCCAGTTACGAGCCTGTGGCTTTGGTGCCGGTAAAGCGTGCTATCGTGCTCGTCGTCTCCGAAAAGGCCGAGATCGTGGAGGCCAACCTTGAGCGTCGATTCCGTTCGGAGAAGAACGAGTATCCTTATCCTCTGGTCATCCGGCTCGTCAAGTTCGTCGAGATACCCCGGCGCCTGAGACGCCACGTGACCAACGCTATACTCTTCGCCCGCGACAACTACCGCTGCCAGTACTGCGGGAAGCACCGCGACGACCTCAACCGCAAGGAATGTCTGACGCGCGACCACGTAAAGCCCTTGAGTCGCGGCGGCGCGAACACCTGGGACAACGTGGTCACCGCCTGCACCAAGTGCAACGCGCGCAAGAGCAACCGCCTGCCGATGGAGTGCGGCATGTATCCGAAGAGCACCCCGAAGGAGCCGCGTTACGTGGTGATGGTATGGTACTCGCGGGGCCTCAACCCCGTACAGCGTCGCTATGTCGAGCAGTTCTACGGTGAAGTGCCGCTGGCGGGACCCGCCCTTTGACCGGTGGCCTGGTGACGGTAGTACGTTGCCCGTCCAAAAAGCCAACAAGATGGAGTGCTGACAAGCTGACAAGCTAATATATACTCTCCTTTCGTCGTCAAAGCTTTGTTTTAGTGGGCGGGACCTTTTGGACTACTATGATTTCGCGGAGGCGGTAGAACGCGTAGTCGGCAACGTCGAGCGCGCCATCGCCGGCAAGCGCGAGGGCGTCCTTC
>JALZFP010000257.1 GCA_030861485.1 Actinomycetota bacterium
CTAGGGCTCCAGGCGGATGATGCCGCGTTTCAGGGCTTCGGTGACGGCGGCGGTGCGGTCGGTGACGCCGAGTTTGTCAAAGATGTGAAGCATATGGCTCTTGACGGTGGTCTCGCTGACCCAGAGCTGTTTGGCGATCTCCTTATTGCTAGTGCCGTGCGCCACGAGCTCCAGGACCTCGATCTCGCGGGTGCTCAAGCCCTCCTCTTCGGGGCCACGTACCCGCTGCATGAGCCGAGCGGCCACGCCTGGGGCTAGGGGAGACTGGCCTTGCGCCACCGTCCGGATGGCCCCGAAGAGCTCCTCGCGCGGGGTATCTTTCAGGAGGTAGCCGGTGGCCCCCGTCTCGATGGCACGCAAGATGTCCGCATCGCTCTCGTAGGTGGTCAGGACCAGTATATGGACGTCCGGGTGATCGGACTTGATGTGACCTATCGCCGTAACGCCGTCCATCTCTGGCATCCTGAGGTCCATCAAGACTACATCGGGTTTGAGCTCGCCGACGAACGCCACGGCCTCCTTGCCGTTCTGGGCCTCCCCCACCACCTCGAAGTCCGGCTCGCCGGAGAGCATACCGCTTAGGCCGGCTCGCACCACCGGGTGGTCGTCGGTTACCAGGATGCGTACGCTCACGTAACCTCCTCTACGCCTCGCAGACTCTTCTCCCACGGGGACGACTCGAACTCAAGCCCCCTCCTACTGACCGGCAACTCGACCGCCAGCGTCGTGCCCTCTCCGGGCGCGCTCTCGACAGAGAGCGTGCCGCCCACCCTCTCGACCCGCTCACGCATACCCCTGAGGCCAAAGCCTCCAGAGTTCCGGTCCCTCACCTTCCCTGCCTCACGGTCGGGGTCGAAGCCTTCGCCGTCATCACGGGCATCGAGCGCGACGGTATCTCCCATATAGGAGAGGGTCAGCGCCACCCGGCTCGCTCCCCGGGCGTGCTTGCGGACGTTGGAGAGCGCCTCTTGCGCTACCCGAAAGAGGGTCGCCTCGAGCTCCGAGGGCAAAGGACACGGCGTGCCGGTCGTGGCCACGTCGGCGATGATGCTGCTCTCCCCCCTCCAGCGTTCAGTCAGGCGCTTCAGGGCCTCGGGGAGCGAGGCGTTCTCCAAGGCCTCCGGCCGCAGGGCCCAAACCAGGCGCCGCGCCTCCGTCAGGCTCTCCCGCGCGGTGAGCCGCGCCTGATCCAGGTGGTGTCGCGCCCGGTCAGTGTTTGGGGGCATAGCCCCTTCGGCCGCCTCGAGGTTCATCACAATACTGGTGAACCCCTGGGCTAAGGTGTCGTGAATCTCGTGCGCCAGGCGCTGGCGCTCCCTTAAGACTCCAGCCTGACGCCCGGCACGACGGGCCTCCTCTACCAGCCGCAGGTTCTCGAGCGCGAGCGCCACCTGCGCCTCGACAGTGAGACAGGCACGGACTGTGCTCCTGGGCAGGCGCCTCCTACGAGAAGCGACCGCGAGCAGCCAAACCCTCGCGCTTCCGGGGGTGACCAGCGGCAGCAGAAAGGCCGATCTTATGTCCCGGCTCCTCCACGCCGTCCGCTCGCGAGCGGGTAAGTCGCTGACGCGCAACATCCGCGGAGACCTCCTGTCTGCACCGATCAGGGCCGAGGCGTCCAATCTGTCGAAGCCTGTACCCTCTGGCCAGTCCCCCACGGACCAGGGAGCCCAGGCGTCCAGAGCCGCAGAACCACCGGACGAGTCGTCGCCCGTCCGGTCAGGGACCTGCCACAGCACCACCCCAACTATCGCTGAGTTGGCAAGGTAGTCGTAGATGGCGACGAGCACGGCTCGCGGATCACGTGCCTCGCTAATGCGCCGGCTGACCTGATGCAGAGCCTCCTGCCCTGCCAAGACGCTTCGGCCCTCAGCGCCACCCAGCAAGCCGCCCGCCAGCGCCATCACGAGGTATATCGCCGCTTCGCCCGGGTTTAGGGGAGGAAAGGTAAACAGCACGATGGCCTGGTTGACGACCACCGAGACCACGGCCACCAGCACCCCGTGTGTCACCGCCGCGCTACCGACCTTGCGCGCGAGCCAGGAGGTCGCGAAGAGCGTCAGCAGCATATGCATCGTCGGCATACCCCAGACGCCGTACGCCTCCCCGAACTGTACGAGCGAGGACTGGATGTCCCGTTTGAATACAGAGAGGACCAGGAGGCCACCGAAGATCACCGGATACAGCAAAACATGAGAGAGAACACCAACTCCGGCACCGGTCGCGAGGACCCACCACCACCGCACCTTACCCAGCACGCCGCCCCTAGGCAAGATCATCGTGCTCCGGTCCACGCTTAGCCCCCCACGGTCGGGATTTAACGCCGATGAGTAGAATGCGAAGAGAGATCCTAACCTCCGGTGCTCGCCCTGACGGGCCCTATTATAGTGCCCCTGTCCACCGGGGGCGATCCCTCTCCCAATACCTGCTTTGCCACATCCAAACGGTCCGGCGAGTTCATCTCGCCCACACTACAAGACAAGAAATGGCGCCTTGCGGCGCCCGTCTTCCCGAGGCTTATCGTGAGGCGCAGCCGATCTACGCCCCCTTTTCGGCTAACTCATCCTCTCAAAGGATGTCTCTCAAAGTATATAGACCGGGCGTTAGCGAGAGAAGAATCACTAAGTTACGACCAAACGTACTGCAGGTATTCCACGAAATATTCGACGGCGTCGTAACCATCGAGATAGGTCGAGGCGCCAATGGGAAACACCGTGACCATCATCATCAGTAGCGTCAGCACAATCATACGCGGTGTCTCCATCCTCACCTCCTCCTTCTCGCCGGGTCACGCGAGACCCCGAAACCTACATCGAGCACATTTTAGCGTACGAGCCTCGGGGGAGCGTCCTCCAAAAGTATGAATTTGAGCCACCAAAAGTATGATTGTGGCTGCGCCAACGCAGCCGGAGATAGGGTTCTAGACCTCACCCGACCGGAGAAGCGCCCGCAGCGTAGAAAGAAAGGGGTCCTACGAGACAAGTCTCCAGCTACTGAGCCTACCCTATAACGAAACTCCTGGACCGTCCACTGCGTAGACGATTGCATGAGGGGTCGGGTCAACCTTCCCGGCCGTTCGAAAGGAGGCACTGTTGCAAGCCGCTGAGGATACTCGCCAACCCTTCAGGACAGGAAAGAGCGCGGGCCCGAAGATCAAAGCCTTGCTCATCGCCCTACTGGCTTCAGTCGTCTTCGCCGCCGGTTGCGGTGGGGGCGAGGAGACGCAGGGCGGCTCCGCCGAGGAGACAACCACGGACCACGAGGCTCGCATGGAAGCTACCAAGAAGAGCAAGGAGAGCACCGAAGGCGAAGGTTCCGACCAGGAGATCACGCTTAGCCTCGAAGGCGACGCAGGGACTGGGTTCTCCGGGACGTGCAGCGTTGGTGACGAAGAGGAGAGCTTCGAAGGACAAGTCCCCGAGAGCTTCTCTTACGAATCGGGGGGTAGACAGCTTCAGTGCGAGATCCAGAAACAAAACGGCTCAGGTACTCTGGAGGTCCTCCTTACCGGCCCCGGTGACCGCATACGGCAGCAGACTGACAACCCCGGAGGCACCATAAACCTGACCTACTCGGAGAACGGCTCCGCCTCTTCCTCGAGCTCGTCTTCGGTCTCGTCTAGCTCCGTGAACCAGATCGTCTCGAACTCTTCCTCGGGGAGTAGCTCCTCTTCTTCGTCCTCGAAGAGCTCCCGGTAGGAACGAAGCCGTCACGGAGGAGTCGCGCCAAATACGGAAGGCGCCTTTACTGGAGCAGTTTCTTGAGCTCGTCTTCGAGGTAGGTGGCGGT
>JALZFP010000265.1 GCA_030861485.1 Actinomycetota bacterium
CATCCACCGCCAGCCGGAGGCCTTTGAGCAGACGAGGACGCTGATGTTCCTGGGGATAGGGCTTGTGGAGGCGTTCGCCCTCTACGGCATCGTTTTCGCCCTCCTCATAGCCTTCGTCCTCTAGGCACAGGGCGACACAGTCCTCCGAGAAGATGCCGGCACGACCCGGACGTTCTTCCAGGTCAAAACTAGACGAACGGGTGATGCCGGTACTCGCGTACAGGTGTAGATTCTCCAGAAAGACCCGAAACAGGAGGAAATCGTGGAGAATAGAATCAGCGGCGCGAGCGCGTTGAGCAGGCTCTCGGAGGGGATGGCCGATGCGGTCGAGAAGATCGGCTTATCAGTTGTGCAGGTGAACGGCCGGCGACGCCGGTCGGCTAGCGGGGTGGTCTATGCCCCCGCAAGGGTGTTGACGGCGAGCCACGTGGTGGAGCGCGAGGAGGACCTCTCGGTTGGTACCGGCGAGGGTCGCACCGTCGAGGCGCGCCTGATCGGGCGGGACCCGTCCAACGATCTGGCTGTGCTAGAGGTGCCTGAACTGGGGGACGGGACCGTTGCGGAGCCCGCCGCCGGAGGGGTGCGGGTTGGGCAGATATCGCTCGCCGTAGCCCGTCCCTCTCGAGAGGGGATACGGGCGAGCTTCGGGGTCATTAGCTCGGTCGGCGGACCTCTGCGCACGGGGCGAGGAGCAAGGCTCGAAAGGTACGTCCAGACCGACGCGACGCCCTACCCCGGCTTCTCGGGGGGGCCGCTAATAAACACCGAGGGTGCCGTGCTCGGGATCACGACGCTCGGGTTCGCGCGGGGCGTGGCGCTCGCCGTGCCTGCCGAGGTCGCCTGGCGCGCTGCCGAAATGCTCTCGGAGCGCGGCTCGATAAAGCGCGGCTACCTCGGCATCCTCAGCCAGCCGGTGCGCCTGCCGGCCGCCCAAAGAGTGGGCCTGCAAGGGAGTGGCGGCCTCCTCGTCGTGGGCGTCGAGGACGATAGCCCTGCGGGGAAGGGTGGGATGCTGCTCGGCGACATCCTCGTTTCCCTGGACGCCACCTCCGTCGCAGACACCGACGAGTTGCAGGCGCTCCTTACGAGCGACAGGGTCGGGCGTGAGGTGCCGGTCGAAGTGATCCGCGGGGGCGAGCTTACGACCCTGCGCGTTACCGTCGGCGAGCGCGGCTAGGGGGCGGGATGAACCTGGGATCATCTAACCCTCTAGAAGGGTCTAACCCTCTAAAAGGATCAGGCGTGGCAGGTGTTGAGGCGATAATCGAGGGTGTCCTCCCCGGCGTTGTGCAGGTGCGGCGCGGGGGAAGCGCGCGCCGCGGGCGTCGTGGGTTGGGCGCCGGTTTTCTCTGGTCCCCGGACGGCTCCGTAATGACGAACCACCACGTCGTCGCGGGCTCCGGTGGAGAGGTCGAGGTGGTCCTGACAGACGAGCGCTCCTTCGGCGCGGAGGTCGTGGGGGATAGCCGGAGGTTGGATCTCGCGATGCTCCGACTCCGAGACGCCCCGGCGGAGGGTATGGAGATTCCCCCGGTCGGCGACTCCGACGCCTTACGCGTCGGGGAGCTGGTCTTCGCCGTCGGCCACCCGTGGGGTCGGCGCGGGGCGGTAACAGCCGGGATAGTGAGTGGCCTGGGTACCGTGGGTAGGCCCTTTGGGCGGACGCGCTACGTCCAATCCGACGCCTACCTAGCGCCCGGGAACTCCGGTGGACCGCTCGTCAACGCTCGCGGCGAAGTGATCGGGGTAAACGCCATGATCTTTAGCGGCCTGGCCCTTGCAATCCCGAGCAACACCGTCGGTGCCTGGGCTTCGGGTAGCACCAGAACAACGCGGCGTCCCCGGCTGGGCGCAACGGTACAGGTCGTCGCGTTACCTTCTTACCAAGGCTCGATGGGGCAGAGAGCAGGTTTGATGGTCGCCGGCGTGGCTCCCGACAGCCCCGCGGACCGGGCCGGATTGCTGGTCGGAGATGTGTTGCTCGCCGTGGCCGGCGAGCAGGTCGAGGAGGATGCAGCTTCTCTACGGGAGGCGCTCGCGCGAGTCGGGGAGGTCGTTCGCCTGCGCGTGATGCGCGGCGGCGAGACGCGGGAGGTAGAGGTGGAACTCGGAGCCTCGGGGCGGCCTCGGGCGCGCGGCGCCTAAACCCGTGAACGGCGATGCCACGCAGGTCTTCGTCGTGGCCCCGGCGCCGCTCGCGCGCGCGGGGCTGCGGTCGATGCTCGAAGACCCCGAGATGGTGGACGGCGTGCTGGTGGTGGGCGAGGCGGGATCTCTCGTCGGAGCCGGGCCGGAGCTCTCGGAGGCCGACGTCGTGGTGGTAGTGGCGGGGGACGAGTTCGTAGAGCAGACGGCGCGTACGGTCGCCGAGACCGTTGCGGAGGAGGGGACGCAGGCGATACTGCTCCTCTCCGAGGACGACCGCTCGCTCCCGGCGCTCCGCTCGCTCGCGCCGCGTGGCTGGGGCGTGGTCTCGCCGGACGCTCCTCCCGGGGAGATCGGGGCGGCGGTGGCCGCGGTTGCCCGGGGCCTCGTGGTCCTGCCCAGGGCGCTGTCCGAGCGGTTGTTGCAGGGTCCTGCGGTGTTCGGTGGAGCGGTGGAGGAGCTTGCCGAGTCTCTGACCGCGCGGGAGCGTGAGGTCCTGGAGCTCTTAGGGCGAGGGCTCTCGAACAAGATGATCGCGCGTGCTCTGCACATCAGCGAACACACCGTCAAATTTCACGTCTCCTCCATCTACACGAAACTCGGGGTCTCAAGCCGCGCCGAGGCGGTAAGCCTCGGGGCGCGGTACGGACTCATCTCGCTGTAACGAACCTACGGCAGGATCAGGTGGAGGTCGCCGAACTCGTGCCAGAGATAGCCCTCTCTTAGAGCCTCGGCGTAGGCGATCTCGAGGTGCTCCCGTCCGGTGGTCGCCTGGGTACGCCTCGACCTCGAGGCCGGCGCCGGTGGCTCGCGTTCGACCAGCGCTTCCAGCATCGCCAGGTGGGTAGAGCGCGGCTCGTGCATCCCCGTGAGCATCCCGTCCACGGACCGGATCCCACGCTCCGGCGTGACGATTAGACTCGTCCAGCCTTCGCCGGGGTGGGTGGTACCGTCCGGATCCGTGACGGTTTCGAGCGCCCGCACGACGGTCGTCCCGACCGCGACGACTCGCCGGCCCGAGACACGCGCCGCGTTTACCAGGCGGGCGGTCTCGGGCGGGACACGGTAAAACTCCTCGTAGGGCGGCTCGTTATCTTCGAGGCTGGCTACGCCGGTGTGCAGGATCAGGGGCGCAACCTGGACGCCTCGGGCCACAAGGCGCGTAATCAACTTGGGTGTGAATGCCCGTCCGGCCGAGGGCATCTCAGCGCTGCCGGTCTCCGTGGCGTAGACCGTCTGGTAGTAGCTCGAAGGCCAGCTCTCCCGGACGTACCCGTACCGGATCGGAAACCCGTACCGCTCCAGGTATTCTTCTAGCGGACCGGGCAGGTCGAGGCTCGCGATCCACAACCGCGATCCTTTTGTCCGAGGAGAGCCCGAAGCATAAGGGGCGTGGAGCGCAGCCGTCGCCCCTCCCGCAAGACGTAGCGTCTCGCCGGCTCTCGCGTATCGGAAGGGTTCGGTAGCCGCATCGGTTGGGTGGCGGAGCTCCACGATCCAGAGGTCCGCCGGCAGCCGAGTCGAGAGGTGAAGCGCCAGCGCCGTACCGTCTTCGCGCTCCGCGTGGAGTGCGGCGTTCATCGTACCGCTCGTGTTGATGACCAGCACGTCACCCGCCTCGAGGAAATCCCCGATGTCGTGGAACGCGGAGTGGACCACGCGGTCGTCGCTCCGGTAAGAGACCATCAGGCGTACCTCGTCGCGCGCGAATCCTCGGGCCTCCGGTGGTGCGTCCGCCTCCAGCCTGGGCGGCAGCTCGAAGTCCAGTGACGGTAGTTTCTGGGATTCGTGTCTGTTGAAAAGGGGTTGTACGGTCATGTCATCCTTTGCTGGTCCGGATCAGGGCTCGTGCCTCGTAGCGTCCGCTTGGGAGGTCGCCTTCAAGAAGTTCGAGCAGCCCGGGCACGCTCTCTTCCGGGAGCGGGCGGTCGCTGATGTCCTCTCCGGGGAAGGCTTCCCCTTGCATCTGCGTCCGCATGTCGCCGGGGTCCACCCGGTAGACGCGCAGCGAGGGGTTCTCGGCGGCGAGGATAGCGGAGAGTTGCTCCAGCGCGGCCTTGCTAGACCCGTACCCGCCCCATCCTTCGTAGGGCTCCACGGCGGCATCGCTGGTGACGTTGATGATCCTGGCTCCGGGCTTCAGCTCGTTTCGGAGGGATTGTACGAGCGCGAGCGGCGCGAACGCGTTGGTGCGGTAGACCTCTTCGAGCACCCCGATCGGGTAGTCGAGTAGCTGTGGTTGCGGGCTTGGCCCGAGGATGCTCGCGTTGTTGACGAGCGCATCAAGGCCGCCGGCTTCGTGTGCGGCCTCAGCGAGCGCCTGGCGGTGCTCCTCGCCGCTCACGTCGCCGGGGAGGGCGATTACGCGGGTTTGCTGCGCCAGCTCGGTGCGAGCGGTCTCCAGGTCCTCGGCCCCGCGGGCGTCGATAATGAGGGTCCAGTTTTCCCTGGCGAGCCTGCGGGCTAGCGCGAGGCCCAGGCCACGCGAGGCGCCGGTTATCAGGATCGTCTTGGTCACGTTTTCGGTCACTTTGCTTCCTTTCGGGTTGCGGTGGAACCGGCGCGGGCGGCGTGCTGCGCGTCGCGGGCGACCGCCCGTTCGTAGCCCATGCGGAAGAGTTCCAAGGCTCCGGGAACGTCTTCTGCGCTGCGCACTTGGTAGCTCGCCGTCGTCCGGCTGTTTGGGAAGGCGGGGTGAGAGATCGCTTGCCCGGACCGGATCAGGTCATCCCGAACCTCCCTCGGAAACCGGAAGTCGGCGTGGCCGTCGTCGTGGATGTGTCCGATCTGCCTGCGGCCGAACCTGTAGCCGGTGACGCCGATCCCGCCCGGACCGTCTTCGTCCCTCTTCTTTACGACTCCAGGCCAGCCGAGCACCTCGTGTTCGATTAGTTTTAGTAACTCTTCGAGTAACTCTTCGTTCATTGCCTTTCTCCTTTTCATGCTACGTCCCTTGCCTTACGCGATCCTTGCTCGGAAGACCGACCGCTTTTCTCGATCCGGCAAGCTTCCACTACCGATTCAGCTTCGCGCCGGCCGGCTTTCCGAACCCATAAGCACCCGCGCGCATCACGGCCACCGCCAGCGCGAGTACCAGGTACACTGCGGCAGGGACCATGCTCGTGAAGGGATCCCCAGCCCGCAGGTGAGCGACGAGGGCTCCACCCATTAGGGCGGCTATCCACAAGCCCGCCGGGGCGGCCAGTCTCGGAAACCTGATGCCTACCAACATCCCCGCCGCGCCCACGATCTCCACCAGCGCCGTCAGGATCCAGAACCACGGCGCTATCTCGAGATGCTCGCGCATGTCGTCCGCCGCTCCGGCCAGCTTCAGGATTGCCGAAGCCAGGAATGCCAGGCTTAGGAGGACCTGCAGCCCCACGGTCGTCAACCTCTTCATTACTGCCTCCTACGTGGCTTGCATTACCTCACCTTGAGGATGAATCATAGAGGGGTATTTGGCATCGTTCGTAGGAACGGTTTTCTACCTGTCCTTCTGTACAGGCTTTATTCTGTGAGCTGGATCAGGCCCCGCTGAGCAGCGACGGTGACGGCTTCGGTGCGGTTCTCGGCGCCGAGCTTGTGCATGAGAGAGCTGACGTGGAACTTGACGGTGCGCTCGCTGATAAACAGCCGTCCGGCTATCTCCTTGTTCGTCAGGCCCAGGGCGAGCAGTCCGAGCACTTCTAACTCCCTAGGGGTCAGGGGCTCGGGTTCCGGCGAGGCCTGTTCGCGGCTCATGTGGTCTAGCAGCCTGCTGGTCACGAGAGGTTGGAGGAGCGAGCCGCCGGAGTAGACGGTGCGGATCGCGTCAAAGATCTCCGCCCGGGAGGCCCCCTTGAGCAGGTAACCTCGCGCCCCGGCGCGCAGGGCGCCGAGGATGCGCTCGTCGGTGTCGTAGGCTGTAAAGACGATTGCCTGTACCGCGGAGCCGGCGTCACGTAGCCCCTCCAGGGCCGCCACGCCGTCCATCTCTGGCATCTCGAGGTCGAGCAGGAGCACGTCCGGCTTCAGCCGCTCTGCGAGCCGCACTACCTCAGAACCGCCCGCCGCCTCACCGACGACCTCGAAGTCCGGCTGAGTACCAAGGACCGCCACGAGGCCCTCGCGCAGCATCGGGTGGTCGTCAGCTACCAGGATCCGGATCTTCTCGTCTGCCTCCATCCCTAGAGCTTCTCCAACGGGACGGTTACTCGGACGCGGGTGCCCGCGCCGGGGCTGGTCCTTAGCTCTAGAGCCCCACCGAGCATCTTCGCCCGCTCGTTCATCCCGACGAGCCCGTGACGATCTCCGACCGCCTCAGAAGCGTGGAAGCCCTGACCGTCGTCCTCGACGCTTAGCTGGACCTGCTCGGGGGTGGCGACGAGCCAGACGGTTACCCGCTCCGCCTCCGCGTGACGGGCGATATTGGTCAGGGCTTCCTGGCAGATCCGGTACAGGGCGACCTCCACGCGTGGTGGGAGTGGATGGCTGCCGTTTACTGCTCGGAACCGCGTGGCGATGCCGGTCTCCGCCTCCCACCTGTCCGCCAGAGCCTTGAGGGCGTCGGAGAGCGAGCGACCTTCGAGTGGGGCTGCCCGGAGGTCCAGCACGGAGCGACGGGCCTCTTCGAGGTTGGACTGGGTAAGAGAGAGGGCGCGGCGCAGTGGTTCTCTAGCCCTCTCTGCGTTAGAGCCGGCGCCGAGCAGGGCGTCGGCGGACTCGAGCTGGAGGGTGGTGGCGGTGAGCCCCTGGGCGATGGTGTCGTGGATCTCGCGCGCCAGCCGGTTGCGCTCCTCTACCGCGCCGAGTTGAGCGCTCCGGGCGAAGAGCCTAGCCCGCTCGACGGCGATGCTCAAGAGGTCGCCTATCGTGTAGAGGAGTTGCAGATCTTCTGATGAGAGGCTCCGCCAGTCGGGGCTGGCGACGTTCATGACACCGAGCTTCTCGTCCCCGGCGTAGAGCGGGATGCTGGCATGGTAGCGGAGGCCGCCGGTACCGTCTACCAGGCCCTTGAGACGGCTGCAGGTGAGCACGTTGACGTTGGCGGCGCCGCTCAGGTCGCCCTTTTTGTAGGTGTCGAGGCAGTAACAGTAGCCGGCTCCGTCCATGCGGCGGGGATCGTTTGCCAGGGCGGGCGGCAGGTTCTGGGCGGCGGCCAGGTAAGGCTCCGAAGAAGACTCGTCTACGAGCCAGATCCAACCGGTTCTCAAACCCAACAGCTCCGCTACCTGCGAGAGGGTGAACTCCAGCGCCTCGCTCAGGTCCACCGAGCGGTTGAGTTCCCGGGCGATAGCGTTGAGCACCGAAAGCTCGTGGTTGAGCCGCCGCAGATCCTCAGATTCTCCTGTTCTCCGGAACTCGGACATCGCGCCGCTTTTTCTGTTGGCTTTACCGCTCGAAAAGAGTGTAGCAGCGCAGAATCGCGGAGACGACGACCTCGCGGGGTCCGTAGCCCAGCCTGGGGTGGATGGGGGAGCAGGCCAGCTAAACAAACGCCCCCGGCTCTTGGACCGGGGGCTTCGCGAAGATAGAGCATCGATGCTAGAGATCACAGCTTCGCATCCTCCGAACCAGCGATCTTTCGAGGTGCAGCTCTTTCGAGACCTAAAGAGCGCTCAGTGTTCCCGGTTCCGCTTGTGCCTTGCCCTGCGGCGGCGGTAGACGTAGAGGATTATGAGGAGGGCGACCAGGGCGACGAAGCCATAGCCGACGGAGCGGGCGACGGCCAGGAGCTCGTTCCAATACTGGCCGAAGACGTAGCCGACGGTGGCGGTGAGTAATGCCCAGGTAGTCGTGGCGGCGAGGCTGTAGGGCAGGAAGTGATAGTACTTCATCCGGCTGACCCCGGCGAAGAGGGGGGTCATGCTCCTCAAGCCCGGGCCGAAGCGACCCACGAAGACGGTCTTGCGCCCGTGCTCCTCGAAGTAGCGTTCGACCTTGCCGAGGCTGCCGGCGTCGAAGAGCAGGGAGAGGAGACGTGTCTTCAAGATCTGGGTCAAGAGCGGGCGACCTCCGATGCGCCCGATCCAATACACCGCATTGTCCGAGACGTTCGCGCCCAAAAACCCGACGAGCATGACCATGGACAGGGAGATCTGGCCGTCGTTGGCGAAGAAGCCGCCGGCGAACATCACGATGTCGCCCGAGGACGGCAGGCCGAAGTTGTCGAGAGCCGAGCCCAGAAAGATGACGAGGTAGCCGTAGGCGAAGAGAAGGCTCGTAATGAAGTCGAGCAACCCCTGGGGCGATTCCGGCACAGAGCGAAAGAAATTTAGGATTTCATCCACGGTAGGGACGCTTTATACCACGCGTGGGTACTCGAGAACCCGCACACAAAACCTTGCGTGTTGACGCGCCGGGCGGGGCCGGCTATGCTGCCCGGAAGTTAGAGGGCGAAGGGGCCCAGGAAGCCGGTGAGAGTCCGGCGCGGTCCCGCCACTGTGACCGGGGAGCGAACCCGCCTTTGGGCCACTGCCGACGGAGACGGCGGGAAGGCCGGGGGAGTGGAGATCCGGGAGCCAGGAGACTGGTCTTTCGCCTGCTGTTACCCGGACGGGGCGCGGACCCCCAAAGGAGGATAGATGGACAGAATTTCAGGGAGATCACTCCTCACCCTACCCTTTGTGCTGGCGCTGGTCTTGCTGGCCTTTTTCGCCGTTCTCTTCGACAACGGCGTGTTGCTCGCGCCCTATTTGGGCGAGGCTTCTTACGCGGCGAACTACCTGCACGAGCTCTTTCACGATGGCCGGCACCTTCTCGGCGCCCCCTGTCACTAGTAGCTGAGCCGTGATCTTAACCCGCCTCCGCCGGGGACTCCTGGCAGGTCTCTTCGCCGGGCTCCTCGCCGGGCTCTTCGGTTTCGCGCTCGGGGAGCCGGTCCTGGACCGGGCGGTCGAGCTCGAAGAACGCACACACGACGGGGAGCACGCCGACGACGCGGTCTTTAGCCGGGGAGAGCAGAAGGCGGGGCTCTTTCTGGCGACGGGGCTCTACGGTACCGCCGTCGGCGGCGTCTTCGGCCTCGTCTCGGCATACTTTCGGGGCAGGGTCTCCCTGCGGGGCGAGTGGGCGCGCAGCCTGGCTCTGGCAGGCGCTATCTTCGCCGGGTTTGTGCTCCTGCCGTTTCTCAAGTACCCGCCGAACCCGCCCGGTGTTGGGGCCGACCCGGAGACGCTCACCGCCCGCACCGTGGCCTACCTGGCGATGACGGCCCTCTCTTTGCTGAGCACCTTCTTTGCCTGGCGGCTCGCCCGGGAGCTTGAAGGCTTCGCCGCGCCGGTCCGGCACCTGTTGATCGGGGCGTTCCTCCTCTTTTCCTGGGGGCTGTTGCTGGCACTCATGCCCGGATTCGGGGGAGCAGGAGACGCACCGGCGGAGCTCGTATGGAGCTTCAGGCTCTCCTCTTTGGGGATGCAGGTTGTCCTGTGGACAGGGCTCGGTTGCGCCTTTGGCTTGCTCGGCGAGCGGGCGGAGACCCGAGTGGGGCGTGCCGCCTCAACCGTCGTCACAGGGGGGGAGCCCCGGTGAGGGGTGTGCTGCTGGTGGCCGGGACCCATTCAGACGCGGGAAAGAGCGTGGTCGTCGCCGGGATTTGCCGCTGGCTCGCGCGTGAGGGGGTAAGGATCGCGCCGTTCAAGGCGCAGAACATGGCGCTCAACTCGTTCGTGACGAGGGAGGGGGCGGAGATCGGGCGCGCCCAGGCCGCCGCCGCCCGCGTCGAGCCCGAGGCCGCGATGAACCCGGTCCTGCTCAAGCCATCGGCGGAGAAGAGGACGCAGGTGATCCTGCGCGGTAAGCCTTATGCCACGGCGAGTGCGAGGAGCTACCAGGAGATGAAGGGGGAGCTTCTGCCGGTGGCGCTAGAGTCTCTGGAAGACCTCCGGCGCAGGTTCGAGGTGGTTATCTGCGAGGGGGCCGGAAGCCCGGCAGAGATCAACCTCAGGGACGGTGATATCGCAAATATGGGTCTTGCGCGGGGGGCGAACCTGCCCGTGGTCGTGGTCGGAGACATAGACCGGGGCGGCCTCTTCGCTTCTCTCTACGGGACGCTCGCGCTCCTCGACGAGGAGGACCAAGTGCTTATCAGGGGCTTTATCGTGAACAAGTTCCGGGGGGATGCGGCCGTCCTCGCTCCGGGGCTCGCCCGGATGAGCGAGCTCACCGGACGGCCTTTTTTAGGGACACTGCCCTACGTCAGGGGGCTCGGGCTCGACGGGGAGGACTCGCTCGCCCTCGACGCGCCGCGGGATCTCCTGCCGCCTAGAGGTAGGGACGTGTTGCGGGTCGCGGTGGTGCGTTTGCCCAGGATCAGCAACTTCACGGACTTCGACGCCCTGGCGCACGAGCCGGGGGTTTCGGTGCGCTTTACGGAGTCGCCCGCGGAGATCCTTGACGCCGACCTCGCCGTGCTCCCCGGTACCAAGGCCACCGTCGAAGACCTGAAGGCGCTCCGCGCTAGCCACCTTGACGGTGCCCTGGCCGAACGGGCGAGGCGCGCGCTTCCGACTTTGGGGATCTGCGGCGGCTACCAGATGCTGGGCGAGAGCATCAGGGATGGCGTGGAGAGCGGCGAGCGAGGGGCCTCGGGGCTCGGCCTCCTGCCCGTGGAGACTGTTTTTGCGGAGGAGAAGGTGCTCGCGCGCCCGGAGGGGCGCGCCCCGATGTTCGAGGACTTGTCCGTCTCAGGGTACGAGATCCGACACGGCCGCGTCCGGCGCCTCGGCGGCGAACCGCTCTTCACCACGAACGCTAGTGCCGAGGGTTGCCGGGTCGGGACGACCTTCGGCACGTCCTGGCACGGCGTCTTCGAGACCGACAGCTTCCGCCGCGCATTCCTAAGCTGGGTCTCCGAGTTGCGTGGGCTCGATTGGGCCACGGGTGACGAGCCCTTCGCCGCCCGTCGCGAGGCGCAGCTGGACAAGCTCGGGGATCTAGTCGCCGAAAACGTGGACCGCGAGGCACTGCTGCGGTTGATCGAAGGCGGGCCACCTTTGATCAGCTATCAGCAGGACACGTTCGACGGTACCCCTGGCGCGAAAGCATCGCCGACGGCGAACAGCGAGGCCGTACCGAACGCTTCCTTGGTTGGGTGGTCTGTGCCGGGTGGCGGAGGGCAGGGAAAAGCTGGTGGCTGACGAGATAAAAGCTGGCAGGCGAAAAGCAGCGAAGCTGCTCTTCCTGACCACCGCAGACACCGAGATCCTGGCCGCCGCCCGCGCCACCGAGCTTCTCCCCGAAGGCTTTCCCGAGGTCCGTTGCGCGAACCCCACGAAGCTCAAAGACCCGCGCGCCTTTTTCGAAGAAGCGTTGCCGGAGGCCGGGGTCGTGATGGTCCGCCTCCTCGGGGGCAATCGGGCGTGGCCGGAGGGTCTGGCGGAGCTGAGGCGGCGGTGCGAGGAGCTCAGGGTACCCCTGCTCGCCTTCGGCGGGGAAGCCGAGCCCGACGCGGAGCTTACGGCCGTTTCTACCGCGCCTTCGGGTGCCGTCGCCGAGGCGTTCGAGTACCTCCGGCATGGCGGCGTGCGTAACACGGAGAACCTCTTTCGCTTTATTGCCGATACCCTTCTGGTCGAGGGGTACGGCTTCGAGCCGCCGCTTCCGCTGCCGGAGCGCGGCGTCTACCATCCGGACCTCCCCGAGGGTTCCCAGATAGAAGATTTGCTCGCGTTGCACCACCCGGAGCGTCCGACGGTCGGTGTAATCTTCTACCGCACCCACTGGATGAGCGCCAACACCGCCTTTGTGGACGCCCTCGTCCACGCGCTCGAAAGAGCCGAGGTTAACACCCTGCCCGTGTACTGTTACTCCCTGCGGGCGGACGAGAGGGGAGAGGTTCCCGCGCTGGAGATGCTCGAGGGTCGGGTAGAGTGCCTCGTGACCACGGTGCTCGCCAGCGGGGGCTCGAACGCCGCCGACGCGAGCAAGGCGGGGTCGCCGGAGGGCTGGCTGGAGTGGGAGGTCCCGGCACTTGAGGCCCTGGGGGTTCCGGTGGTGCAGGGCATCTGCGCCACCTCCTCGCGCGAGGCGTGGCTGAAGTCCGACGCCGGCCTCTCGCCGCTCGACACCGCCTGGCAGGTGGCGATACCGGAGTTCGACGGGCGCATCACCGGCGTCCCCTTCTCCTTCAAGGAACGCCTCGACGCCGACTCGCCCGTCGGTGCCTCGCTCACCCTCTACAAAGCCGACCCCGAGCGAACGCAGCGGCTCGCCGATCTCGCGGCGCGATTTGCTCGACTGCGAAGCACCCGGAATGCCGATAAAAGAGTCGCCGTACTACTCTCGAACTACCCGACCAAGCACTCGCGGGTCGGTAACGCCGTCGGCCTGGATACCCCGGCGAGCGCGGTGAGGCTGCTCGGAGCGCTGCGCGAGGCGGGTTATTCAGTGGATGGCGTACCGGAGGAGGGCGATGCCCTGATCCACGCCCTTATCGCCGCCGGAGGTCACGACCTGGAGTTCTTGACCGAGGAGCAGCTCGAGGGTGCCGCCGGGCGCCTGGATGCTCGCCTCTACGCCGAGTGGTTCGCCCGGCTGCCGGAGGGGTTGCGGGCCGAGGTGGAGGAGCACTGGGGGAAACCGCCGGGAGAGTTGTACGTGGACGGCGGGGAGTTCGTCGTAGCAGGGCTGCGTTTCGGTAACGTATTCGTCGGAATTCAGCCGCCGCGCGGGTTCGGAGAGAACCCGATCGCGATCTACCACGACCCCGACCTACCGCCGACGCACCACTATCTGGCCGCGTACTGGTGGCTCATAGAGGAGTTCGGGGCCGACGCCATCGTCCACCTCGGCAAGCACGGAACCCTAGAGTGGCTGCCGGGCAAGTCTCTAGGCCTCTCGCCCTGTTGTGCCCCGGACGCGGCCTTGCGGGACGTGCCGCTCTTCTACCCGTTCGTGGTCAACGATCCCGGAGAGGGAACGCAGGCCAAGAGGCGGGCGCACGCGACCGTCGTGGACCATCTCATACCGCCGATGACGCGAGCGGAGACCTACGAGGACCTCGCCCGCCTCGAGCAGCTCCTCGACGACTACTATCAGGTAGAGACGCTCGACCCGTCGAAGCTACCCGCGATCCGCGTGAGGATCTGGGAGACCCTGCGCGACGCCGAACTGCACCGGGACCTCGGCGTGGAGGAGCAGCCGGAGGAGTTTGGCGACTTTCTCACCCACGTGGACGGTTATCTCTGCGAGATAAAGGATCTTCCCATAAGGGGCGGTCTGCACGTCCTCGGTGAGCCCCCCGAGGGCGAGCCCCTGCGGCACCTGCTCGCCGCCATCTTGAGGCTCGGGGTCGGCGAGGTGCCCGGTCTGAGACGGGCCGTGGGCGCCGCCTTCAGCCTGGACGAGCGTGCCCTCTCCGAGAACGGCGGGATGCGCGTCGAGGTCCCGTGGGAGTTAGTAACCCGCTTCCCCGGTGCGGTTCCACCGACGACCGCCTCCGACCTTCTGGACCTGCTGGAGGAGGCTTCGCAGACACTCCTCTCGGCTATGGAGGAACGTGGCTGGGAGGCCTCTGAGGCAGAGAGGGTGTGCGAAGAGGTACTGGGGGTGGCGGACGGGGGGGTGGCGAGATCGCTGCGGTTCGCCGCGGGCGAGGTCGTGCCGCGCCTCTTGCGCACGCCGGAGGAGATGGGGAACCTCTTGGGAGGGCTTGCGGGCGGGTACGTGCCGGCGGGGCCGTCTGGATCGCCGACGCGGGGGCTCACCAACGTGTTGCCCACGGGGCGCAACTTCTACTCGGTTGACCCGAAGGCGTTGCCGAGCGCGCTCTCGTGGGAGGTTGGGCAGGGGCTTGCGGACAACCTTCTGCGGCGCTACCTCGAAGAAGAGGAGCGGTACCCGGAGACCGTCGGGATGGTGGTCTGGGGCACGGCAGCGATGCGGACCCAGGGAGACGACGTGGCGGAGATCCTGGCGCTCCTCGGGGCACGCCCGGTCTGGAACGAGGAGTCCCGGCGCGTGACGGACCTGGAGGTGGTCCCGCTCGAGGAGCTGGGCCGTCCTCGCATAGACGTAACCGCGCGTATCAGCGGCTTCTTCCGGGATGCTTTCCCAAACTTGATCTCGCTAATAGACGAAGCGGTCCGTACCGTGGCCGCCCTCGACGAGCCGGAGGAGATGAACTTCGTCAAGAAGCATGCCCGCGAGGAGAGGGAGCGCGGCGCCGACGACCGGCGGGCGACGACCCGCATCTTCGGCTCGAAGCCCGGCGCGTACGGGGCCGGCCTCCTGCCGCTCATAGACGCCCGCAACTGGCGTAGCGACGAGGACCTTGCCGAGGTCTACGCCGTCTGGGGCGGCTACGCCTACGGCAAGGGCCTGGATGGCGTCGAGGCACGGGAGGAGATGGAGTCGAACCTCAGGCGGACGGAGGTCGCAGTAAAGAACGTGGACAACCGCGAGCACGA
>JALZFP010000308.1 GCA_030861485.1 Actinomycetota bacterium
GTCGCGCCAGGAGAAGCATGAAGGCAGACCTCGTCTCCGGCATTTTACCGGTCCGCCCGGACGGTCGGATGCTCCTGCTCCAGCGCCCGACCGGTACTTGGGAGCCGCCCGCGGGACGCCTCGCCCCTGGTGAGAGCTTCGAGAGAGGCGCTATCCGTGAGGTCTACGAGGAGACCGGTCTCCTCGTCGCCCCGCAGCGCCTCCTCGCCACCTGGGTCGGGGAGAGCCCCGGTGGCGGCCTTCTCGCGAGCGTTACGTACGTGAGCCGGGTCTGCTCCAACGAGATTCGGCTCTCCAACGAGCACCTCGAGTACAGGTGGGCCACCCTCGATGAATGGCTCGGACTCCCGAGCTGGTGGAGCCAGGAGAACGTTCTGGAGGTTGCAGGCTCCGTGAGGAATCTCCCCCGCCGAGCGCTCCCCACTCCTTCGCCGCCGTGTCCTCCTCGCCCCGGCGTCGTCAGCGCCAACCTCGGTGCCGGGACTGTCGTGGTGGACTTGCGGGGCCACGAACCCCGAGCACTGCTTTTGAGACGCCTCAAGCCGCCTGCGGGGCTCTGGGAGAACCCGGGCGGTATGCTCGAGCCCGGTGAGGACTTTGCTACTTGCGCCCGACGCGAGACCTTTGAAGAGACCGGTCTAGATGCCGAGCCGGAGATCGTCTGGTGGGCCCGGGTCGAGCCCTGGCGTTCTCCGCATGACCCCGAACTCTACGCTGGCGTCGGCTTCCTGGCCCGGCATATAGGCGCCGAGGTCCGTCTCGAAAGCTTCGCGCACGACGCCCACGTCTGGGCGACCGAGGAGGAGTGGCGCAGCCTGGACACCTGGTACACCGACAAAGAATCGGACGTTCTGTGGGAGACCGTAAGGGAGATGAGGCGTTGAAGGCACAATGGCATTCAGAAAACGGTAAAGAATCAGCTTGAACGAGTTCGACGTCATACGCAGCCTCTCGGAGAAGCTGCCGTCGCCGCCACCGGAGATCGTCGTCGCTGTTGGGGATGACTGCGCCGTGTTGCGCCTTGGGGAGGTTCTCTGGGTCGCCGCCGCCGACATGCTCATCGAGGGGAGGCACTTTAAGGAGTGGGCCTCCCCCGAGGACGTCGGCTACAAGGCCGTCGCGGTCAACGTCTCGGATGTTGCGGCGATGGGAGGGGTACCACGCTTCGTGCTTGCCTCCGGTGGCGCGATGGAAGCGGAGACGACTCTGCGCTGTATGGAGGGCGTTCTGCGCGCGTGCGAGGATTATGGGGTGTACCCCTTGGGCGGCGATACAACCGGCGCCGACCTGCTAACGGTGGATGTCTCGATCCTGGGTCAGCTCGCCCATGCGCCCGTGCTGCGCTCCGGAGCCCGTCCTGGCGACCTTCTTGCCGTGACCGGCGAGCTAGGAGCCTCGGTAGCGGGGCTTCTAGCCCTCGAGAATGGCGACACCGGCCAGGAGCGGCTCGTGAAAAAGCACTTGCGGCCCGAGCCTCGGGTGGGCTCCGGGCGCGCAGCGGCCCGGCTCGGGGCTCACGCCATGATCGACCTCTCAGACGGCCCCGCGTCGGACGTCAGGCACCTCTGCGAATTGAGCAGGGCCGGCTGCCGCGTAGACCTCGGCCTCCTTCCCGTCGCCGGCGATACCCGAGAATACCTACGTTCCTCGGGCCGGGATCCGGAGATCGTGGCGGCAACCGGGGGTGAGGACTACGAGCTTCTTATAGCAGCTTCAGAGGAGGTTGTGGAGGCTTTGGTGGCGGAGTCGGAGACTCCCGCCACCGTGATCGGTGAGGTAACGGAGGAAGAGGTGCTCTTCGTGCGTGATGGCGAACCGGTAGAGAACCTCTCCGGCTGGGACCACTTCGCCGACGCGTAGAGGAGTTTACATATTTTCGATGCCCTTCCGGAGCTCGTCGGTGAAATCTGCTTGCCTCTCAAAATCCTGCTTGCCTCTCAAAGTAAGCCCCGGACACAACTCCTCTCAACCTGATGTCTTTGTCCCGTTCTACAAATTGCACCGGGCCCTGCTTTACTGTTCGATCCGGTCCACGTAGACGTAGCGGTCAGAGTCCGGCTTCTCGCCACCCAGCCACTCGGGGAACCAGGCGTTGATGTAGAGCTTCATGGCTTTGTCCGGCAGGCCGCCCTTGAACTCTTGTTGCCTTCGTTCTTGGCAATTCACGAAATGATCTGTCCACCGTTTCATTGGCTGTCCAGGCATTTGATACTCTCCTATTGGCGCAATCTTTTAAGTAGGAGCCGGCCGATCCGTCAGACACGCCCTAGCCTCGCGGCAGATGAACGCTAAAGGTCGTGCCTTCGCCTAAAGCGCTCTCGACTCCGACGCGCCCACCGTGGTTTTCGGCCACGTGCCGAAC
>JALZFP010000314.1 GCA_030861485.1 Actinomycetota bacterium
CACCGCCACCAAGACGAGAAGCCCTGCGATCCTAATGGCTCGGCTACCCGCGAGCCTATTCACGACTATCACCGCGCAACCACTCCAAGGCTCCTGCCCCGGTGTACAGAGATCCCGTCACCAGCACCACCCCATCGACCTTCTCCACCTCCCCCACGACGAAGCGCAGGGCGTCACCGGTATCGTCGACCACCACGGCTCTCCCGCCCCCAGAATCTCGCGGGCCGTACTCCTCTTCGACCCGCTTCGGGTCCAGAGCCCGCCCCTCATCGTTTACAGGACGAGCGAGCACTAGGACATCGGCCTCTCCCTCTAGCGTGTTCAGCATACTTGCGATGTCCTTTCCCTTCAAGGCGCCGAACACTACTCCTAGAGGCCGGTCCCTATACCTAGCGCGGACCGCTTCGAGCGCGGCCTTCAGTCCCTCCAGGTTGTGACCGCCGTCCACTACCACTGGCACCCCACGAACCTCGTGAACTTCGAAGCGGGCCGGCAGCCGCGTCGATCGCGCCGCCGCGAGCGCCGAGGTCCGCTCGTCTCGCCGCAAAGGCCGTCCGATTAACACCTCCGCCGCCCGTACCCCGAGGCGCTCGTTGCGTGCTAAGAAGGAGATATCTCCCGCCGCATCGAACCCTCCTACCTTTTCGTGCTTCACGACGCTGGCGCCGACACGCTCGCCGGCCCGGCGAGCGACGGCGAGCACCCGAGGGTCGTCGGTGCCAAGGACGAGGGTAGCGCCGGGCCTCAACGAAGCGAGCTTCTCCTCCGCTATCTCCTCCACCGTACCGCCGAGGTACTCCGTGTGGTCGAGGCCAACGTTGGTTAGCACGACCGCGCTGGGCTCCGCAGCGGAGGTCGCGTCGTGGCGTGCCCCGAGCCCCGCCTCGAGGATAGCCCACTTCAGCCCCGCGTCGCGAATGGCGAGCAGAGCCCCCGCGGTAAGAAGCTCGAACTGCGTGGCGGGGACCCCGTTTGCATCGGCGACCTCTATAGCCTTCCCCATCGCGGCGGTGAACTCCTTCTCGGAGACGAAGCGGCCGCGCAGCATTACCCGTTCGGTGTAGGAGAGGACGTGCGGGGAAAGGTACACCCCGGAGGACTGTCCTGTCGCTTCCAAGGCGTGCATGAGGGAGACGGCAGTCGTTCCTTTACCGTTCGTGCCAACGATCTGAACGGTTTCGAGGCAGCGGTGAGGGTCGCTGAGCAGTCTGAGGAGGGCCTCGATGCGCTCGAAGCCGAGAGCGACCCGGCGACGGCGGTCCAGTTCTCTACAGACAGCCTCGTAGTAAGGATGCACGGTCGCGACGTCCACGGCACGCCTGTGCTAGAGGTACCCGTTAAGGCGTTTACGGAGTGTCTCGAGGAGGCCGGCGTTCCGGTTCAGCTTCTCCCGCTCGGCCGCGACGATGGCTTCGGGGGCACGCTCGACGAATTTTTCGTTCGAGAGCTTGCCTTCCACGCGTCCGACCTCGCCCTCAACACGCGAGATCTCTTTGCGCAAACGTTCTATCTCCTCGCGCCTGAGCTCCTCCGAGAGGGCCACCTCGACCATCACGTCCCCCGCAGGAAGCGTCGCCGTAAAAGAACCGTCGAGTTGCTCTACGGGGTGCACCCTGGACAGGGCTGAGAACACCGCAAGGTCCACCCCCTCCGGAGCCCTCCCCTCTAACTCACCCTCGACCTTCGATTCGGCCCGGAAAGAGCGAACCGCCGAGACCGCGAGGCGTGTCCTCTCCAGCATACGCTCCGCCTCCGCATCCTCCAGCACGGGATCGAACCCCGGGAAAGAGGTGCGGACGAGCATCTCTGCCCCGCCAAGTATCCGGTACATCTCCTCCGTGGCGAACGGCATGACAGGATGAAGGAGGCGCAGGGTACCGTCGAAGACCTCTCGCAGGATGCGCGGGGTCTCCTTAGAGGGCGTGACCTTAGAGATCTCGACATACCAGTCCGCGAGCTCATGCCAAGCAAAGTCGTAAACGAGGCGCATCGCCTCGGAGAACTCGCACTCCTCCAAGAGCCGGTCGTACTCTCGGGTCGTCTCGTTGAAGGAAGAGAGGATCCAACGGTCCGAGACCGAGGGCTGCTCGGGTCCATCCGAGATCTGCTTCGGGTAGCTAAGGACGAAGCGGGCCATGTTCCACAGCTTGGTGACGAAGCTGCGCCCCAGGGCCGCCCGCTCGTAGGAGTAGGAGAAGTCCTGGTTCGAGGACTGGTACAGAAGACCGAAGCGAACCGCGTCGGTGCCGTACTCGTCAAAAAGGTCTATGGGGTCTATGGTGTTACCTTTGGACTTGCTCATCTTCGTCCCGTCCTCGGCAAGAACTATCGAGTGAACGTTGACTTTATCGAAAGGAACTTCGCCGCGGAACCTGAGACCCATCATGATCATGCGCGCTACCCACAGGTACATAATCTCGCGCGCCGTCGAGAGGAGGCTCGTCGGGTAGAAGTATTGAAGATCCTCCGACTCCTCCGGCCAGCCTAGAGTGGCGAACGGCCACAGACCGCTGCTGAACCAGGTGTCGAGGATGTCCTCTTCCTGCTCCCAATCCTCTCCCGGAGACTCCTTGGTGGCCGCGATTTCACCGCCCGGCCCGTACCAGACCGGGAGGCGGTGTCCCCACCAGAGCTGGCGGCTCACGTTCCAGTCGTGGATGTTCTCCAGCCACCGGATCGTCTCCCGCCGCCACGAGTCGGGATAAACGGTGATCTCACCGTTCCTCAAAGCCTCTATTGCGGGCTCGGCGAGCTTCTTCATCGAGACCCACCACTGCTCGGAGAGCCACGGCTCTATGACCGCCCCGCACCGGTCGCAATGCCCGACCCGGTGCCTGTACGCTCTGACCTCCCCGAGCAGCCCCTCCTCGTCGAGCCCCACCACAAGCGCCGTCCTCGCCTCCTCGCGTGTCATCCCGGCAAAGGGACCACCGTTCTCGTTGATGGTACCGTCGTAGTTCAGTACGTTCACCGCCGGGAGGCCGCGACGCTCCCCGATCTCGAAGTCGTTGGGGTCGTGAGCCGGCGTAACCTTAAGGACACCCGTGCCGAACTCCGGGTCTACGTAGGAGTCGGCCAGAACCTCGACCTCGCGCTCGACGAACGGGACCATGACCTTCCGCCCCACGAGCTCCTTGTACCGCTCGTCCTCCGGGTTCACGACGAGCGCCACGTCACCCAGGACCGTCTCCGGCCGAGTCGTGTTGACCTCGGCGTAATTCTTGCCGTCGGGGCCGGGACCTCTCCCATCGGCGAACGGGTAGCGAACGCCGTAGAGCCTGCCGTCGACCTCCTCATAGTTAATCTCTAGGTCGCTGATAGCGGAGCGGTCGCGGGGGCACCAATTGGTGATGCGGTTACCGCGGTAGATAAAACCCGCGTCGTACAGCTCTATAAAAGCCGTCAGGACGGAGTCTATGTATCCCTCGTCCATGGTGTAACGCAGGCGGCGCCAGTCCACCGATGCCCCGAGCCGCTTGAGCTGACCGAGTATTTGCGAGCGCGCCCCCTGAGCGAACTCCTGGCAACGGTTCACGAACTCCTCCCGTCCGACGTCCCAGCGCGTCTTGCCCTCCTCGCGCAACAGCTTGCGCTCTACGACGTTCTGAAGGGCGATGGAGGCGTGGTCGACGCCTGGCAACCACAGGGCCTCGTAGCCCTTCATCCGTGCCCGGCGGATGAGGGTATCCTGAATCGCGCCGTTTAGGGCGTGACCCATATGCAAGGCCCCGGTCACATTCGGGGGGGGCAGGACGATACAGTACGGTTCCTTACCGGGGTTCGGGTCAGCCTCAAAGGCGCCCGAGCGCTCCCACTCCTCGTAAATCCGGGCCTCTACCGCCTTCGGATCGAAGGCTTTGGGGATCTCTGCCTGGCTCAACGCTGAATTAAGCGGTCTCTTCGTCGTAGTCGTACTTCGACCGGCCCGAGCCGGTTACGAGGGTGGGCTGCACCCCGTCGCGTACCGTGTCCGCGTCCACGACACACTTGGCGACATCAGACCGGCTCGGCAGTTCGTACATCGTCGGTAGGAGTGCCGTCTCCAGGATGCTTCTGAGACCACGGGCCCCGGTCCCCCGCTCCAAGGCCTGCTCCGCCACCGCCTTCAGCGCCTCCTCGCTAAAGGTAAGGTCCACCTTGTCGTAGCGGAAGAACTGTCGATACTGCCTCACCAGGGCGTTCTTCGGCTCGGTGAGGATGCGCACAAGGTCCTCCTCGCTGAGGCTCCTCAGGGTCGAGATCACCGGCAACCGCCCCACGAACTCGGGTATGAGACCGTACTTGAGGAGATCCTCGGGCTGGACGTTCTGGAGGATCTCGTCGGACTCCTCCTCTAGCCGCGCGTCCACATCGCCCGAGAAGCCGATGCTCCTCTTGCCGATTCTTTGACGGATCACATCCTCCAAGCCCCCGAATGCCCCACCGCAGATAAAGAGTACGTTCTTGGTGTTTATCTGTAGGAAGTCCTGGTGCGGGTGTTTGCGTCCTCCCTGGGGTGGAACGCTGGCGACCGTGCCTTCGAGGATCTTGAGCAAAGCCTGCTGAACGCCCTCACCGGAGACGTCGCGGGTTATGGAAGGGTTATCCGACTTGCGTGCGATCTTGTCGATCTCGTCAATATATATAATGCCGGTCTCGGCCTTCTTCACGTCGAAGTCGGCGGCTTGTATGAGTTTGAGGAGAATGTTCTCGACGTCCTCGCCGACGTAGCCGGCCTCGGTCAGGGCCGTGGCGTCCGCGATAGCAAATGGGACATTGAGGATCCTGGCCAGCGTCTGGGCCAGCAGCGTCTTGCCGCTGCCCGTCGGTCCCATGAGTAAGATGTTGGACTTCTGCAGCTCGGTGCCGTCGGAGGAATCGGGACCCATGCTGATGCGCTTGTAGTGGTTGTAGACCGCCACCGCAAGCACCTTCTTAGCCTCCTCCTGTCCGATAACGTACTCGTTGAGGATGCGGTTGATCTCACGTGGCTTGGGGAGGTCGTCTTCTTTTAGGATCTCGGGGCCGGAGAACTCTTCGTCAATGATCTCATTACAGAGGTCTATGCACTCGTCGCAGATGTAGACCCCGGGGCCAGCTATGAGCTTCCTGACCTGGCGTTGGCTCTTCCCGCAGAAAGAGCACTGCAACTGGTCCGACGGATCTCTCATGCTTTTACGGCCTCCCCTTCGTTGCCATTTCCCTTAGTGCGACCGGACGATGTTGTCGATCACGCCGTACTCTATACCCTCGTCGGGCCCCATTATGTAGTCTCG
>JALZFP010000213.1 GCA_030861485.1 Actinomycetota bacterium
GAGTCTGAGGCGCCGTTCGTACTCGACTCGCCGCTGGTGGCGGCGGCCTTCTTCGGCTCCTCCTTCGGGCCTTTTTTGTTGTTGTAGTCGGTCGAGTAGAAGCCCGAGCCTTTAAAGCTGATGCCGACCGGTTGGAGGACCTTCCTGACTGGGGCGCCACACTCGATGCATTCCGCCAGAGGGTCGTCGGACATCCTTTGCAGCACGTCGAAGACGTGCCCGTTCTCGCACTTGTATTCGTAGATTGGCATCTTTTGCCTCCAAGGTGGGTTACGGATAGTAGCACGAGAATTATACAATCCCAGGAGCGCTTGCCGGGCCTGCCGTATCCGCCTCTAGCGCGCGCTGCTCGGGGGCGATCTCGGGTCGAGGTCGCCAGAGGAGAAGTCCTTCTCCATGCTCTCGCGGGCGGCCTCGACGAGGCGTGGACTATCGAGTATGTCCTCGATCTCCTCGGGCGAGGCGTTGCGACGGACGTACTCTTCCCCCAGCACGTCCCTGAGGTGCGCCCCATCCCCGATGCGATGGATGATGTACTCGATCACCTTGCGCTCCCGCTCGTTGCTGGTCCGGGTGTTGAAGACCCTGTCCCAAAAGGACCGTCCTTCCTCCGCCATGTGCTCCCTCCTTTTACCCTCGTTGGTAGTGCTACCCTTGCCCTCCCCAAGTGTAGCGGGTCTATGAGAGAGCGTACAGGGCCAGACGGTTAACCTCGGGTCGCTAGCGTTTCAAGCGCTTCCCCGGTCACGCGATACACCGTCCATTCGTCCATCGGGACGGCCCCGATGCTCTTGTAAAGCTTTATGGCAGGCTCATTCCAGTCAAGAACTGCCCATTCAAGCCGCCCGCACCCACGCTCCTTCGCCAGCCTCGCCAGGTGAGTCAACAGGGCGCGTCCTATCCCCCTGCCACGAAACTCCGGCTTCACGTAGAGATCCTCAAGGTAGATTCCGGGCCGCCCCAAAAACGTGGAGAAGCTGTGGAAGAACAGCGCAAAGCCCGCAGGGGCGCCTTTGCAACACGCGATGAGCACCTCGGCACCTCGCCGCTCCCCAAAGAGCGACTCGCGGAGCAGACCCTCGGTGGCAACAACCTCATGCGAGAGACGCTCGTACTCGGCGAGTTCTCTAATCAGCGAGAGGATAATCGGGACGTCGTCCTCGGTTGCAGGCCGGATTTCCGCTCTCGCCACCCCCGAACGAAGCCCCCTACACCCTCGCGGTGGCGCCGACGAGCGCCTCGGCGATCTGGACGGCGTTCGTCGCGGCACCTTTTAAGAGGTTGTCCGAGACGCACCAGTACTCGACAACGTTCCCTTCGACACGCACTCTACCTACGAAAACTCCAGGCTCGCCCGCGGCCTCTATCGGGGTCGGGATGTCGGCGGCATCGCCCCAGAACGAGACGCCGGGCGCCGCACCCAGAACCTCCAGGACCTCGGGGAGCGAGACATCCCTCTCGGTCTCCACATAGACGCTCTCGGAGTGGCCGGTGTGGACGGGAATACGGACGGCCGTCGGGAAGACGGGGAGGTTGGGGAGAGAGAGGATCTTGCGTGATTCCTCCTTCATCTTTTTCTCCTCCGTCGAGTACCCATCCTCGCCTATTCCCCCTATGAGCGGGATGGCATTGCCGACAATAGCCTTGGGAAAAGCGTCCTCCCGGCCATTCTCCAACGCCTCTACCCCGCTCCTGCCGGCTCCCGAGACGGCCTGGTAGGTCGAGACAACGACCTTTTTCAGGCCGAACTCCCGGACTATCGGCGCGAGGGTGACGACTAGCTGAATCGTGGAACAGTTCGGATTGGCGATCACGCCCTTGTGAGCCTCTAGCGCATCGGCGTTGACCTCAGGCACCACGAGCGGCACCCCGGGGTCGAGCCGGAAGTCGCTCCCGTTGTCGACAACGATGGCCCCACGCGCGATGGCTTCGCGGGCGAGTTGCACCGCGGCGCCCTTCTCACCCTCGGTCCCGGCGAAGAGTGCAAGGTCCACGCCCTCGAAGGCGTCCGGCTCGGCCACCCCTACCTCGAACTCTTCGCCGGCCAGGTGGATCCGCCGCGCACTGCGGGCCAGCACACGCAGCTCCTTCAAGGGGAAGTCGCGCCTCCTCAGCTCCGCAACTAGCCTCTCGCCGACCAGCCCCGCGCCGACGACCGCGACCGTAAGTTCGTTTGGCACCCTAACCACCCTCTTCTTCTACAACCTTGTGCGTGATGTCGAGCAGGTCAAAGACGACGCCGCTGGCGGTCCTCTCGGGTCCTGCCCCGGGTCCGCGTATGGTGAGGGTAACATCCGAGTAGCGCCTCGTCCGGAAGTCGAAGACGTTCTCGGGACCGTTTATCGGGCCGAAGGGGCTCTCGACCGGCTCGTCAACCAGTCCGACCTCTACAGGCCCCTCTTTCGGGATGCGGGCCAGGTACCGGAGCATGTGATGCTCCTCAACCGCCAGGAGCCGCTCAGCGAACTCCTCATCCGCCTCCGGAAGCCGCTCCATAAATTCCTCCAAAGATACTTCTTCGAGGCCCTCCGGAACGAGGGATTCGTAGGGGATCTCCTCGGGCTCTATCTTGCGGCCCATAGTGCGGGCGAGGATTATGGCCTTTCTTGCGACATCCAGTCCGGAGAGGTCATCACGCGGGTCGGGCTCAGCATAGCGCAACTCTACCGCTTCTCGCACCGCCTCCGAGAAGGAGCGCCCGCCCTCCACGGCGCTCATGACAAAGCCCAGAGTACCGCTCGGGCTCGCCTGTATCTCGAGGACCTCGTCGCCGCCCTCTATAAGGCTCTTTAGGGTTGAAATTACGGGCATCCCTGCGCCGACGGTTGCCTCGTGCCACAAGCGGTCGCCCAAAGTTCCCACGAGGCGCTCGTAGCGGGAGCTCGTCCCCGATAGCGGTCCCTTGTTCGAGAGCACCAGTCGCGCCCCGTTCTCCACCCCCAGGAGATCGAGGTCAGAGGTATCGCCGTGCACCGCGAGGTCCACGACTACGCGGGTGGCCCCCGCCTCCGGCTCCGACTGAAGAACCTCTTCCAGAGGCTCGACGCCCAAGGAAGAGAACTTCCCACCCTCCTCCTTCAGGCGAACAGCCTGGGGCAAGAGGTCTTCGCCTACCAGGGCGCCAGAGGTGTCGGCGACGGCCTTGTAGACGATCTCTACACCCCACCGCTCGAGCCAGCGTTTGCGCTCCTCCAGAATGATCTGGGCTACCGCCCGGCCGACGTTCCCCAACCCTAGCTGTATCAGCTCGACTCGCTTCACCCTGCCTCACGCCCCGCTCAGCGCCTGGTCGAGGTCGTAGAGGATATCGTCTATCGACTCGAGGCCCACCGAGAGCCGGACGTAGTCCTCCGTGACACCGGTGGACCTCTGCTCGTCCACGCTTAGCTGCGAGTGCGTTGTCGAGGCGGGGTGGATGACCAGGCTCTTCGCGTCGCCCACGTTGGCGAGCAGACTGTGCAGCTCGAGCCGGTCTATAAATCGCTTGCCGGCCTCCAGCCCCCCGTCGATGCCGAAGCCCAGGATCGCGCCGAAATAGGCCGGACGGTGGTACCTCCGGGCGAGCTCGTGAGTCGGGTGATCGGGGAGGCCTGGGTAGTTCACCCAGTTGACCTTCGGGTGGCCCTGCAAGAACTCGGCGACCGCCTGGGCGTTCTGCGAGTGGCGCTCCATCCTAAGCGGCAAGGTCTCTAGGCCCTGCAAGAAGAGGAAGCTGTTGAAGGGGCTGAGGGCGGGACCATAGTCGCGGAGCATCTGGATGCGCGCCTTCATGATGAACGACAGTTCGCCCAGAGTTGGGTAAATTTCCAGCCCGTGGTAGGACGGATCGGGCTCGGTAAACCCGGGGAAGTTGCCGTTGTCCCAGGGGAACCTCCCACCGTCCACGATAACCCCACCGATAGAGGTCCCGTGCCCGCCGATAAACTTGGTCGCCGAGTGGACAACTATGTCCGCCCCGTGCTCCAGAGGGTTGACTAGATAAGGCGAGGGCAGGGTGTTGTCCATGATAAGCGGTATCCCAGCCTCGTGGGCCACCGTCGCCACGGCCTCGGTGTCTAAAGTGTGTAAGGCAGGATTGCCCACCGTTTCGGCGAAGAGGGCTTTTGTCTTGTCGGTAATCGCGGCTCGGAAGTTCTCCGGGTCCCTATCATCCACGAACTTCACATCCACGCCTATCTTGGGCAGCGTGTAGTGGAAGAGGTTGTAGGTCCCACCGTAGAGGCTGGCCGCCGAGACGATCTCGTCCCCCGCCCCCGCTATATTCAGGATCGCTAGGGTCTCCGCCGCCTGCCCGGAGGAGGTAGCGAGCGCCCCCACACCCTTTTCGAGAAGCGCCATGCGCTTCTCGAAGACGTCGGTGGTGGGGTTCATGATACGGGTGTAGATGTTTCCCATCTCAGAGAGCGAGAAGAGGTTAGCGGCGTGGTCGGTGTCGTGGAAGACGTAGGAGGTCGATTGGTAGATCGGCACCGCCCGCGCCGTTGTCGCCGAGTCTACCTCCTGCCCCCCGTGCAGCGCTAAAGTGTCAAACCCGTAGTCGCGCTCCTGCTGTTTCTGATCCGCGGTGTCCACTTTTCTTCCTTCCTCCTAGCTAATCGAGGAACGGCCCGACGGCCGCTCTGAGCTCGTCCCAGTCTTTTAGAAAGGCGTCGTGCCCGTTAAGAGATTCTATCTCCTCGTAGTGTGCCTCCGCCCCAGCCGCCTTCGCCAGCTCCGCCGCCGCGCGCACCTCTCGGGCCGGGAAGAGCCAGTCGCTCGAGATCCCAACAAAGAGCACCTCGGCCTCTATGCGCTCGTAAGCCTTCTCGTGCGAGGCGTACCCGGCGCCGATGTCGTAGAGGTCCATAGCGCGCGTCAGGTATAGGTAGGAGTTGGCGTCGAAGCGGCCGGTGAGGTCGTGGCCCTGATAGTGCAGGTAACTCTCGATCTCGAACCGCCCGCCGAACTCCTCGTACAGCGCAGGCCGGGTCGCCTCCTCGCGGCCGAACCTCTCCCACTGCCCCTCGGCACTTTGATAGGTCAGCATCCCGGCCATGCGTGCGATGGCGAGGCCTGTCTCGGGGGATTTGCCCGTACCGTAGTAGTCGCCCCCCTGCCAGTTCGGGTCGGCCATGATGGCGCGGCGCCCGATCTCGCTCATCCCCAGCCCCTGCGGGCCCAAAGCCCCCGTCGCCGCGACCGGCACCGCCTTCTCCACGAAGTCCGGAAACTTTAGTGCCCACTCGAGCGCCTGCTGACCTCCGATAGACCCCCCGATAACGACCTCTAGCTTTCTAACCCCCAGGTCGTCCAGAAGCCGCTTCTGTGCCCGCACAATGTCACTGATGGTAACTATCGGGAACCGCATACCGTACTGATAGTCCGTCGCGGGATCTACGGAGGCCGGCCCCGTGCTCCCCGAGCAGCCTCCCAGGACGTTCGAGCACACGACGAAGTGCTCGTCGGTATCCACGAGGCGTCCCGGCCCGACCATCTCATCCCACCAGCCGCCCCGCTTGTACGCCTCGGAGATGCCCCCCGCACAGTGCGAGTCCCCGGTGAGTGCGTGGACGATCAATACAGCATTCTCGCCCGACGGGTCCAACTCGCCCCAGGTCTCGTAGGCGAGCGTAACCTCTTCTAAGTACCCGCCAAGCTCTGGCTCGAAGGAGCCTATCCGATGGAAGTTCTTGTCCGGTATCGCCGGGGCGCTTCTAGCTCCGGCACCCGGGTCTAGTGTCATGCTCAGAGTAGATACAGCCTCCTTCTACCGTTTCGGGTTCTACTGTCGCGCAACCCGCTCCGTAGAAGAGGCCGTCTCTGGCTCTTCCCACATCTTCCAGGACCTGGACGTCAAGTCCTGCTGGACTTGGCACCTTGCGGTGAGCAACGAAGCTACTAACCTCCGCCCGCTCGCCGCCGGTTGCCGCGGTTTCATAGGGCCAGTCCCTCCACCGCTCTCGATGCGAGTCCGCGCTGTAGGGGAGGATGCTAAAGCAAGCGGGTGCTACCGTCAAGAGCGCCCCCTGGCCATTCGGTCCCGACCAGGGAGGCGACCGCGAGCCACACGCGTCAGCGAAACGCTACTCCCTCGCCATCATGAACCTGGGCGCGGGGCAGCGCGAGCGAGAGCACGACGGCCGGCAGTGCCTGCGGCCGGACGAGCGCCAGCACGGGTACGACCACCAGCGCGAGGCCGAACCCGACCGAGCCCCGTACCACGGCCCGACCACCACCGCAACGAGCGCGGAGGCGAATGCTAGCTTCATCTACCCCGCGCCCTAGAGCGGGTGTTCGTCGTGACAGATCAGTAGGCTCGGGCGAAGATAGCTACCCTACCCGGCCTGCCGGAGACGAGGTCTTTCCCCTCCTCCTTCTCAAAGGGTAGCAGACGTATAGTGGCCTTCGTCTCCTCCTTTATCTTCTGCTCGGTTCCCTCGGCGCCGTCCCAGGGAGCTCGTACGAAACCTCGCTTCTCCTCGATGATCTCCTTGAACTCCCCGTAGCTCTCGGCCCGGCGAGTGTTCTTGTCACGGAACTGCTCAGCCTGGCGGAGCATGTTCTCCTGGATGTCGATTAAGAGCGTCCGCAGCCGCCCGGAGAGACCCGTGCGTGGGACGAACTCCTTTCCTTCCTTCCCGGCCACGTCCCTACGTACGAGCACCGCCTGCTCCTTCTCAATGTCTTTGGGCCCTATCTCTATACGCACCGGCACGCCCCGAAGCTCGTGCTCGTTGAACTTCCAGCCCGGCGAGTGCTCTTCATCCATGTCCACCTCGACCCTGAAGCCCACGTCCCTTAGCTCAGAGTAAAGTGCCTCGGCCTCGCGGCGGACCTCTCCCTTGTTGTTGCCCCGCCAGATCGGGACGATCACCGCTTCAATGGGCGCGAGCTTCGGCGGCAGCTTCAGGCCCCTGTCGTCCCCATGCACCAGGATGAGCCCACCGATGGTGCGCGTCGAGAAGCCCCATGAGGTCTGATAGGGGTACACTCGATCCTGGTTTTCGTTCAAGAACGTGATGTCGAAAGCCCGGGCGAAGTTCTGGCCAAGGTCGTGGCTCGTTGCCGCCTGAAGGGCACGTCCATCGCCCATAAGCCCCTCGCAGGTGTATGTCTCAACGGCGCCAGCGAAGCGTTCGGAGGGGCTCTTCATGCCAGTAAGGACGGGGAGGGCGAGCGTCTCGTAAAAGGCGTCGCGGTAGACGTTCAGCATCCTGAGAGACTCTTCGCGGGCCTCCTCGGCGGTGGCGTGGACGGTGTGTCCCTCCTGCCAGAGGAACTCGGAGGTACGCAGGAATGGGCGGGTCACCTTCTCCCAGCGCAGGACGTTGCACCACTGGTTTATCAGGATCGGCAGGTCGCGATAGCTCTGGATCCAGTTCCTGTAAAAGTCGCAGATGATGCTCTCCGAGGTTGGCCGGATGGCGAGTCGCTCTTCTAGCTCTTCCCTCCCCCCGACGGTCACCCAGGCGAGTTCTGGGTCGAAGCCCTCTACGTGCTCAGCCTCTTTCTTGAGGTAGCTCTCGGGGATGAGGAGCGGGAAGTAGGCGTTCTGGTGGCCAGTCGCCTTGAAACGGTCGTCGAGCTCGTGCTGGATGCGCTCCCAGATCGCGAACCCGTAAGGGCGGATGGCAAAGGTTCCCCGTACCGGCCCATAGTCGGCGAGCTTTGCCATGCGAACGAGCTGTAGGTACCACTTGCTCGGGTCCTCGCCCTTCTTTGTAAGCTTCTCGACCGCCTCTACCATCCGCGCCTCCTCTCTGGATGCAAATCAGTTTGCGGAGAGTATAGCGGAGGTGCGCTAGCTCGCAGGTTCTATCGCCGACTTACCTATGTAAGAAACAAGGGCCTCAGGGACTATGATGGAGCCGTCCTCTTGTTGGTAATTTTCCAGGATCGGGATGAGAGCGCGGCTAACGGCTACTGCGGTGCCGTTGAGGGTGTGGAGGAGTTGAGGGCGTCCTGCATCTTTACGGTACCGGATCTGCAACCTTCTCGCCTGGTAGTCGGTGGTGTTTGAGGTGCTGGTGATCTCCCCATAAGCGTCGCGGCCGGGCATCCACGCTTCGAGGTCGTACTTGCGGTAGGCGGCCCCGCCAAGGTCGCCCGTGCAGATGTCCACAACCCGGTACGGAATGCCCAGACCCTGGAAGATCTCCTCCTCGATGCCGAGCATCTCCTCGTGCATGGCGTCGGATTGCTCCGGGGTGGTGAAGCCGAACATCTCGACTTTGGTGAACTGGTGGACGCGGTAGAGGCCACGGCTCGCGCGGCCGTGGGAGCCGGCTTCGGTGCGGAAGCAGTGGGAGAGGCCGGCGAGCCGGACGGGGAGCCTCTCTTCGTTCAGGATATCCCCGGCCAGCGAGCCGGCGAGGGTTATCTCGGCTGTGGCCACGAGTGAGAGGTCGGAGTCTTCTATGGAGTAAATCTGAGTCTCGGGGCCACGGGGTATGAAGCCCGTCCCCACGAGCGCCTCGTCGCGCGCCAGATCCGGCGTTATAGTCGGCTCGTACCCGCGCTCGATGAGCATATCCAGAGCGTACCGGACAAGCCCAAGCTCCAGGAGGACCGCATCCGCCCGCAGGAAGTAGAACTTGCTCCCCGCAACCTTTGTCCCCGCCTCGAAGTCTATAATTCCCAATGCCTCGCCCAGCTCGACGTGGTCCCTGGGCTCAAAGTCGAAGGTGGGGATCTCGCCGACGCGCTTCAGCTCGACGTTCTCTGTATCATCCTTACCGATGGGGGAGTCGGGGTGGGTCATGTTGGGTATCTTAAGCATCTCCTCCCGGAGCCTCCGCTCGACCATCTGAAGCTCGGTCTCCCTCTCGGGGATGGCCTCCTTCATCCTCCGAGATTCGGCTATGAGGTACTTGCGTCTCTCGGGGTCGCGCTCTCCGCCTACGCTCTTGGCTAGCTGGTTTTGTTGATGCTTGAGCTCGTTCAGCTCCTGTATAAGCCCCGAGCGCCTGTCGGCGAGTTTGACAACCAAGTCTATGTCAGCAACAACGCCCCGGTTCCGGCAGTTCTCAGCGACGGCCTCGGGGTTCTCGCGAACGTATCTCAGATCTAGCACGGGGGCCTCCCTCCGCTCGGCAGCTACCAGCCGTCAGCTATCGGCTAACACCAAATTTTGCCGACCACCGACCCCTCTAATGTAGCCGCTTGCCTAAGCGTTATCCAGTATTAGTCAGCTCCGCCAGTGCCCGGTTCTCCTCGCGGATTCTCAAGGAGAGCACCGCCGCGTTGAGTACCGTGAAGACCAGCGCGGTGATCCACGCACCGAAGGTGAGGGGAAAGGCCAGTATCTCCACGACCACCACCACGTAGTTGGGATGGCTCAGATATCTGTATGGCCCGCGCCTGACGAGCTTTGCGCCAGGCACGACGAGTATCCTGGTGTTCCAGTTCTCCCCCAAAGAGAGAATCGCCCAGTAGCGCAGGGGTTGGAC
>JALZFP010000219.1 GCA_030861485.1 Actinomycetota bacterium
CTGCCCTTCTCGATTTTCGTCTCGTTCAATGGGCGGCGAGTCTGGGACTGGAGCCGCCCGGCGTGGGCCTTGCTGGCCGCTACGACGGTAGGATTGTTTTTAACAAGAGGGTAAAGATGCTATGGTCCCCCGCGAGGCCGGCCTCAGATAGGACAAGCTCTAGATAAGGACATCAGCGGCTCAACTACCGAAGGCCGCTGATACCATCGTTGCTGCCCCTCCACCGGGGCTCGGTCCGTCAGAAAGGCCCTAGGGCGTGTTGCTCGAACCCCTGTAGCAAGGGAGGGGCGATAAGGGCAGACCCCACGCGTGGTTAATGGATCTATCCGTTCGTATCCGTCCTCGGTTAGCAGGGTGCGGAAGCGCTCGGTAGACAAGAAGAAAGCCCTGTGCCAGAAGGTCGCCGAGCTGCTGAGCGAGAAGCCGGACGCGAGGCCGGAGGACTTGATGATCAACTTTGCGAGGTGTCGAAGGCCAACTAGTCTTACGATCATGGGAAAGCCCAGTACGTGTCATGAGGCTAGGCGGGCCGGAGCGATATCTTTTTACTCGCCGAAGTGTCTAGAGAGACTTTCAAAAAGCCTCTGGCGCCTCTATAGCGTAGCCGTACAGACCGCCGAGAAGGCACTTTTCGGCCCATTTTTCGGCACGCATACCACGCGCGGGCCGGTCCGTTTTGTGTGCTACCCTCTCGGCGGCCCTGCTAATCGTTTTAGAAAGGCTTGTAGGTGAAAGATTGGGCGCAATGGTAGAGACGTTGCTTGGCGTCCTCTTCGTGGGAGGCATGTCGCTTCTCGCCCAGTGGAGCCGGAAGAATCCGGCGGCGGAGATCAGCCTGCTCGTCATCCTCCTCAGCATCCCTTGTCTAGCGATTACTCTGGTACTGCTCCTTGCGGTCCTGGGCGTGGTCCCTGCTCCGAATGCGCCGGTTCTCTCTACAGTCTCGGCTATCATCATTGTGCTCGCCAGCCTCGCCGGGATCTCCCTCTGCGTCCGGCCGCTACGAAAGATCGTCCGCCGCTCGCAAGTACACGCGCAATACTCAGATAACACTGACTACAAAGAACTCGGTCTTCCCAAGAGCCAGGCCTTCGAGGACCATCTCTCTGGCGATTGGTGGTCCGACCCACCGATCTTCTTCGCGCTCTGGGTCTTCGTCGCCGTCCTGGCAGTACACGTGATAAGCCTCTTTGCCTTCGCGTTGGACCCGGAGAGCGTCAGCTCCGGGCTCTCCTCGATAGGTCGACTCTCGCCTTTCGCAGTCCTTGTCAGCCAGTTACCCCTGGTCATCGTCGCTCTCTGTGGCGTGGGGTTCGGCGTTCGGCGGAACTTCCGCGAAACTCTCTCCCGGCTTGGCTACGGTCCCATCACCCTGCACCAGCTCGGGATTGTGGCCCTTTTCGTCGCCGGGGCACTCCTGCTCTCATTCGCCGCCGACTGGCTCTTCGCCACCCTGCAGCCCGACCTCTTCGAGCGGGTCGGGGAGGTTTCGGAGGGGCTCCTCAGCCCCAGGGGCCTGAGCCCTACCGCGGCGGTCCTCTTTGGCCTCCTCATCGGACTCGGTGCGGGTATAGGCGAAGAGACCCTCTTCCGCGGCGCCGTCCAACCGCGCCTGGGCATAGTCTTGACCTCCGTGCTCTGGGCCGCTGTGCACGTACAGTACGGGCCGAGCGTCATCCTGATCTACATCTTCGTTTTCTCTCTCGCGCTCGGCTTCCTGCGAGCCCGCATCAACACTACAGCAACCTTCATCACGCACGCGACCTACAACTTCTTGACGGTTCTGCTGGCTTACTTCCTCGGAGCCTGAAACAGGCCATCAGAGCAACCCCTCCAGCCACTCCTCGACTACAAAGCGCTCCTCCTCGTCTATACGCACTCGGTACAGCAGGTCGAATCCCTCCTCCAGATCAGGCACGCGCAGCCGCTTTTTGGTCCCAAAGATGCCCTTTTCCGGGATGTGATCCTTGCCCGTCCGCTCTTTGTTTCGGGTGAGCGCTTCCTTGATCTGCACATCGAAGTAGTAGCCGAGTACGCGGAAACCAGCAGAACGGGCCGGCCTTATGTACCAGGCGCGTTCCTCTGCTGAGGGGTTAGTATTGTCTATGACGAAGGGCTGTTTCGCCTCGATGCAGGCTCGCAGGAGGATCTGCTCCCGATTACGGGTCTTCAGCATGTCGAGGTTTATCCTGAGGTGCGTGTCGAAAAAGCGTTCGCGGTAAAAGGTGGACTTTCCAGAGGCCTGAACACCTACAAAGATAACGCCCTCCACGCCAAACCCTTTCGGGAAGACCGGCCTCTAGTTCATTTAAGCGGCTAGCTTGCCCGCAACGGGTGTTGCGGAAAGAGTCTTGGGCTCCAGGGTGGTAGCGACACGTAGGAGGAGGTCCCCCACCTCGATCCCCAAACCCCCGGCGATGCTTTCGAGCACCCTGCTGGAAGGGTCCTTCTCGCCGCGCTCAATCTCCGCGAGGTACGAGATGGAGACATGCGCGCCTTCGGCGACCTGGCGCAACGTGAGGCCGCGCTCGGTACGAATCGCCCTCAGCGTCTCGCCGATGGCTGAGAGCAAATCCGTCTTCTGCTCCTGTGGGCGAATCTCCAGGGTCTGCATAGCGGAGATTTTATACCCCACTTGGCGAAAGGGGCAACCCTCCCGCCAACTCCTTGACGAGCCGCACCTGTTCAGCATCCACCTCCGGTGTCAAATAAGGCGTCTCCATTACCGCTGGAACTTCAGGGTTTGCCTCAAAAATCTCCTGCCAAGCCCCCTCCGAGATGTGGCCCTCTCCGATCCTCTCGTGCCCATCTCGGTGGCTTCTGGGCCCATTCCTGGCGTCGTTTAGGTGAAAGAGCGCGAGACGATCTCCTAACGTCGCCCCAATCTTCCTCGCGACCTCCCGGGCGCCCTCGGGTGTCGAAAGATCGTACCCCGCGACGTGCGCGTGCGCCGTGTCCACACAGACCCGAACCCTGGCCTTCTCCGCGACCTCCGCCAGCGTATCGAACGTAAAGCAAAGCTGCGTCCCCGCCCCGACGGAGTTCTCGATCAAGGGCTCCACCGGTTTAGCCGCCCTGTTCGCGGCCAACTCTCGTGCCCGGACCAGGCCCTCGGTGAGCCGTTCGGCGCCCTCTTTCTCCCCGCTCCCCGCGTGGCTGCCCGAGTGGACCACGACGAAACGGGCACCCAAAGCGCCCGCCGCGACAAGCTCCGCCGCGAGCGCGCGAACCGAGCGTTCCCGGTGTTCGGGGTCTGGGGAGGCGAGGTTGATGAGGTACTTCGCGTGCGCGACCACGGGGTCGAGATCTATCTCCCGGATGCCCCTAACGAAGGCTTCAGCATCCGGGCGGGGAGTGGGAGCGGCCCAACCCTGGGGGTTGGAGACGAAGATCTGGACCGCCTCCAATCTCTGCTCCCTGGCGAGCTGTAGAGTCTTCTTCAGCCCGCCGGAGGTCGGCAGGTGTCGTCCTATCCTGGTCGTGCGCGCTCTGGGTTTCGCTTCGGGTTCGATCATACGACGGATTCTAGCGGTCGCACGACCGGTCCGTTGTGAGAGATATAATCTCCCCGAGGCTTGAGCAAAATCCAGAGGGAGTAGACTACATGATCGTCGAAGGCAAGGTCGCAAAAATACTGGGCAAAGGCGAGATCGTAATTAACCGGGGCCGCTCGCACGGCGTGCGCACCGGAATGCTTTTCGAGATCTTCGCCCCCGAGGGCGAGGAGGTCTGGGACCCGGATACTGGCGAAACTTTAGGGATGGTGGAAGACGTGAAGGCCAAGGCCGAGGTCACCGAGGTTAAGGACAAGCTCGCCGTCGCCCGTATCTTCGACACTGACTCGCCCTTTGGCGCCGCGGGGTTCGGCGAGATGCAGGAGAACCTCCAGCGCATCTTCAAGCAGATGTTCGGCGAGAACGTCCAGGTCCAAGGCTTTGGGACCACCGGACAGGGCGACAGTCCCGACCTTGAGAGCATGTTCGGCGGCCCGTTGGAGGACGTAACCAAGGTCCAGGTCGGCGACGCCGTCCGCGAGATAAAGCGCCGCTAGCTCTCGTAGCCTCTTGGCCTTCTCACGTCTCCCCATAACCTTTGGCCTTATCGCGGCCTGCGCGGCGGTATACGTGCTGGTGGCCGCAGCAGGCCCGACGGTAGGGGCACCGTTGGTCAGAGGCCTCTTGCTACAGCCGCAGGAAGTCCTGGCGCTGGGCGCGCTCGTACCGGCGCTGGTAGCCGAAGGAGAAGCGTGGCGTCTCTTGACGAGCCTCTTTCTACACTCGGGCTTCACCCATTTGGCGTTGAACATGATCTCGCTCTACTTCCTGGGCTCGTTCGCAGAGGTCTCCTTCGGGCGAAGCCGCTTCCTCGCGCTCTACTTTATTAGCGGCATCGCGGGGGGTCTGGCGTACCTGTACTTCGGCGCCTTCAACTCCCCGGCTGTCGGGGCATCCGGCGCGATCTTCGGCCTGTTAGGAGGCGTGTTCGGGTTCGCCATCCGGCGCGGCACCTTCTCAATGCGCAACCCCGTCATTAACCAGCTACTGATTCTCACCGCGATCAACCTGTTTCTGGGCGCCACAATCCCAAACGTTAGCAACACCGCCCACATCGGCGGCCTCGTGGGTGGCTTCGTCTTCGGCTACCTCATGGCCCCCACGGCCCATTCCCAAAAGAGGCTTACCGTCACGACCCCCACCCTCGTCGCGTTCGGCTTCGAAGCCCTGCTCCTGGGCGCTTGGTTCCTCTTCGTATGAACCTTATCACGAAGCGGAGGCCCAGACCCGCATCCGTCCGCTAATCGCCCAGCACGGTCATTAGACAGAAGGTGGTTAGAACGAGCGTAGCCGCGAAGAGACCGGCGGTAACCCCGCTAGGGTGTTCGGCCTGCGCTTCCGGGAGCAGGTGAGCAGCCCCCGCGTAGGCCAGTACGCCCCCGGCAATGCCGATCAGCAAACCCAAAGTCCCCTCGCCCGGTACGGGCAAGCCTACAGTCAGAGCCGCCGCGAGCGGGATCGCAAGTCCCAGCAACACTGCCGTTCGCACCACCGCGGCGCGGGTTGCGCGTGCGACTAGAAGGACCGCGGCCAACGAGATCCCGACCGGTACCTGGTGAACGAGGACACCAAGCCCGACAAGCCCTGCGGTAACCGCAGAGGCCTGGGCACCGACACCCAAGACGAAACCGTCGGCGAGATTGTGTATCGCCAATCCCAAGACGAACGATCCCAGAGTGTGCTTGCGAACGCTCTC
>JALZFP010000221.1 GCA_030861485.1 Actinomycetota bacterium
CGGATATAAAGTGTCATAGGCTTATGGGACTTGCAGGCGAGTGAGCTAGGAAGACTCTTGATCAGGGTTTCTGAAGACAGGCAGATAGAGATCTCGGGCCTAAAGCTTGAGGCTGCCCGCTTGCTCACCCCCCCTATCCACCCACGAGTATCCTCCGCGGTAGCCGTACCCTCCGCCCTACTACTAATTAGCCGGGCGGGCCGGGGCGGCGTAGCCCGGTCCGCCTAGAGCTTTAGGCGCGGGGCCTGGCCCCGTTCTTCGACCGAAGACTTTCTCAATTCGCGACGCAGACAGGATAGGAAAACCGTGGAGAATACCGCTTATAATATCGAGTACAAGCCGCGCACCGGGAGCGAGGCAATGTGTGAAGCGCTCTTGGACGAGGGGGTTGAGTTCCTCTTCGGGTATCCGGGTGGCGCTATCATGCCGTTCTACGATGCCCTCCCCGACTACCCGCTAAGACACGTCCTCGTGAGACACGAGCAGGCCGCGGCGCACGCGGCGGACGGGTACGCGCGGGCGACGGGCCGGGTCGGGGTATGCGTGGCGACGAGCGGCCCGGGGGCGACGAACATCGTCACCGGGCTCGCGACGGCGCAGATGGACTCGGTGCCGCTCGTGGCTATCACGGGCCAGGTCGGACGTCCGGCCATGGGCAAGGACTCCTTTCAGGAGACCAACGTCATGGGGATGACGCTGCCCTTTACGAAGCACTCATTCCTCGTCGAGGACCCGGACGAGCTATACCCGACGATGCGCCGGGCCTTTGAGATAGCGCGTTCTGGCAGGCCGGGTCCGGTGCTGGTAGATGTGCCCAAGGATGTGCAGCTCGCCGCGTGCGATCACAACGGCTACCGGAGGCTCAAGGAGGCGCCAGCACCGGTTGTGGGTCATGCCTTGGAGGCCGCAGCGGTTCTCCTGAGGAAGGCGAAAAGGCCGCTTATCCTGGCAGGGCACGGGGTTACCCTCTCGGGGGCGGAGATGGAGTTGAGGTTGCTCGCCGAGCGGACAGGGATACCGGTCGTTACGACGCTCTTGGGGATCAGCGCGTTCCCGGAGGACCACCCGCTGTACATCGGGTGGCCGGGGATGCATGGGGCGGCGAGCGTCAACCGGGCGATAGACAAGTCCGACCTGCTCTTCGCGGTCGGAATGCGCTTCGATGACAGGATTACGGGCGCCGTAAACAAGTTCGCCCCGAACGCCAAGATCGTCCACATAGATGTGGACGCCTCCGAGCTCGGCAAGGTTGTTCGGCCTACCGTGGGTATCGCGGCGGACGCAAAGGCGGCCCTGCGCGGCATCCTCGGATACTTTGAGGAGGCGGAGAACCGGGATGGGTGCAAGGAGTGGCGCGAGGAGATCGCCGGTAGCCAGGAGCCGGAGAAGCGGGCCGAGGACGAGGCGCGCAAGGAGTACGGTCCTATCCGGATCATGGACGCCATCAAGAGCGCGGCGGGAGAAGAGGTTCGGCTCGTCACCGACGTCGGCCAGCACCAGATGTGGGCCGCCAAGTTCTTCGAGTTCACCAAGCCCAACAGCCACATAACCAGCGGCGGCCTGGGCACGATGGGCTTCGCCCTCCCGGCGGCGATGGGCGTAGCCTTCGCCTACCCAGACGATCCGGTGTGGGTCGTTGCGGGGGACGGCGGTATCCAGATGAATCTACAGGAGCTCGCCACCATCCGTGACTTCGGACTGAACATCAAAGTAGCTATCCTCAACAACGGCTACCTTGGGATGGTGCGCCAGTGGCAGCAGTTCTTCCACAACCGCCGCTACTCGGAGACGCCCATTAGCGGACCGCGCTACGAGGAGATGGCGGCGGCCTACGGGCTCTCGGGGAGGACCGTGCGCGAGGGCGACGACGTCGAGGCGGCGATTAGGTGGGCGCAGGAGCAGCCGGGTTGCACGATCCTGGACTTCCACATAGACCCCGAGGCGAACGTGTATCCCATGATCCCTTCGGGCATGAGCGTGCACGAGATGATCGAGGAAAGCGGCGCCACGTATGGCGGCGACTAACACGCCGCGGGGCGTGCAGGCCGACACGACGAACCTTAATCCTGTAGAGGTCCGCATAAACGGCGGAATGCTCGCCCTGAACCGCTTCCTCATGACGCTCCAGAACAAGCGGATGCCGGTCGCAAGCTTTACCGTCGGTCGTGACGGTGGCGGGATGCGGGCCACGATCCTGCTCGACTGCGCCCCTGAACAGGCCCGCCGGTACACCACGCTACTCTCGGCCCTCGAGGATGTGGAGGAGATCGGAGCGGTAGACCAAACGGTGGAGGTAGCGCTGCTAAAAGTAGAGGGCAGCCCACCATACGAGTCGGCGAGGCGCGCAGGCGTAGAGGTTCACGAAGAAGGGGAGACGCTCGTGGCGTCGGGGGAACCGGAGAGGTTGAAGAGCTGGCTCGCCGAGATAAAGGACAGTCTGGAAGACATGGTGAGGCTCGGGCCGGTGGCTCGGCCGGGAGATGGAGGGGTTTAAATGGCCCGAGTTTACCGCGAAGGGGATATAGGCAACGAGATTCTACAGCGCAAGGTCGCCATCTTGGGCTATGGCAGCCAGGGACACGCCCACGCGCTGAACCTCAAAGACTCTGGCTGCGAGGTCGCCGTCGGGCTCTACGAGGGCAGCGCGAGCCGAGGGAAGGCCGAGAACGAGGGCCTCTCCGTAATGAACACCGCCGACGCCGTCCGTTGGGCTGACGTGGTGATGATGTTGCTCCCGGACGAGAGGCAACCTGCGGTGTTCGAAGCAGAGGTCGCCCCGAGCCTCTCGGAGGGTATGTTGTTGCTCTTCGCCCACGGGTTTAACATCCACTTCAATCAGATAACCGTGCCGCTGCAGGTAGACCTCGGGCTCGTGGCGCCAAAAGGTCCAGGCCACGTGCTCAGACGACTGTACACGGAGGGCAAGGGGATGCCCGCACTCTTCGCGGTCGGCAACGACGCTTCGAGGGAAGCCCGGGACCTGATCCTCTCCTACGCGAGGGGTATCGGGAGCGGCAGGGCCGGTATCATCGAGACCACCTTTGCCGAGGAGACCGAGACAGACCTCTTCGGGGAACAGGCGGTGCTCTGCGGCGGGCTCACGGCGCTCCTGAAAGCCGGGTTCGACACGCTTATCGAGGCCGGGTACCAGCCGGAGCTCGCGTACTACGAGTGCGTTAACGAGCTGAAGCTTATAGTGGACCTCATCTACGAGGGTGGCCTCGCCCAGATGCGGTACTCGATCTCGAACACCGCCGAGTATGGTGACTACACCGCCGGGCCGAAGGTCATAGACGAGGGCGTTCGGGAGAGGATGCGCGAGATCCTTGCGAACGTCCAGAGCGGCAAGTTCGCCCGCGACTGGGTTTTGGAAAACCAGGCCGGTGGAGCGAGCTTCCTGGCGATGCGCCGCCGGGAGGAACAACTGCCTGTCGAAAAGATCGGAGCGGAGTTGAGGGCTCTGGCCGCGGAGGGCATGATCGAGGAGGCTCCCGCAGCGAGCCCTTCAGGGGGGGAGACCAGATGAGCCGCAAAGCATTCGCCGCCTCGGACGCGGAGTGGGCCTACCATGGCGAGGAGTTAGTGAAGCTAAGTGACGTGAGGCTCTCGCCCGCCACACACGCCTTGAACTACGGAACAGGGGTTTTCGAGGGGATACGGGCGTACTGGAACGAGTCGAAGAGCACGCTTCAGGTCCTCAAGCTCCGGGAGCACTACGAACGGTTCGAGAAATCGTGCCGTATCCTACACATCGAGCTGCCGCACACGGTGGACGAGATGTGCGACATAACACTAGAGATTCTACGTCGCAACGCACCGCAAGAGGACACGTACATCCGGCCCCT
>JALZFP010000227.1 GCA_030861485.1 Actinomycetota bacterium
GGGCTACTTCGCGGCAGGGCTCTTCTGCTCGATGCCGCCGTTCACGCCGGCCCACTGCCGCGCCGGTAGGCCCCAGAGCGCGATGAAGCCGGCGGCCGCGGCCTCGTCGAAGGTGCTGTTCGGGTCGTAGGTGGCGAGTTCTTTGCTGTAGAGCGCCCGCGGTGCCGCGCGGCCCACGACCGTGCTGGACCCCTTATACAGCTTGAGGCGTACGGTGCCGGTGACAGTCCTCTGCGTCTCCGCGACAAAGGCGTCTAGGGCGCGCTTGAGGGGCGTAAACCAGAGGCCGTCGTAGGTGAGCTCCGCATAGCGCTGCTCGACGGTCGCCTTGAAGCGCAGGACGTCCTTGGTGAGGGTCATCGTCTCCAGCTCTTTGTGCGCCTGCATCAGCGTCAAGGCGGCGGGACACTCGTAGATCTCGCGGCTCTTGATGCCAACCAAGCGATCCTCGATCATGTCAACCCGCCCGACCCCGTGCGCCCCGGCCAAGTCGTTTAGCTGCGCGATGAGCTCTACGAGCGCCAACTCCTCGCCGTCCAGGCTCACCGGCAGCCCTTCCTCAAAGCCGATCTCTACGTACCCAGGCTCGTCCGGAGCCTCCTCGGGGGCGGCGGTCATCTCGAAGACGTCCTGGGTCGGTTCGTGGTCGGGGTCCTCCAAGGGTCCGGCCTCGATGGAGCGACCAAAGAGGTTCTCGTCCACGCTGTAGGGGGACTTCTTGGTGACGGGGACGGAGATGCCGTGCTCCTCGGCGTAGGCCATCTCCTCGGGACGGCTCATGTTCCATTCCCTGACCGGGGCCACCACCGTGAGGTCTGGGGCTATCGAGGCCGTCGTGACGTCGAAGCGGACCTGGTCGTTACCCTTGCCCGTCGAGCCATGGGCGATGTGGGTCGCCCCCACCTCCCGTGCCACCTCGACGAGCTTTTTTGCGATAAGGGGACGCCCCAGAGCCGTGAACAACGGGTACTTCCCACCGTAGAGTGCGTTCGCCTTTATCGCCGGCGCCACGTACTCCCCGGCGAACTCTGCCTTCGCGTCCCTCACGAACGCGTCGGCGGCCCCGATCTTTATAGCCTTCGCCTTTACGTCCTCGGCGGGCTCGCCCTGGCCAAGGTCCAGGTACAAAGCGTAAGGCTCCGCGCCCTGCTGCTCGAACCACTTCAAGCATACAGAGGTATCGAGCCCCCCCGAGTAGGCGAGCACCACCTTTTGGTTTTCGAGTGTCATCTTCCCTCCGGTTGTCTTTGAGGTTTGCACGTTCGCCTTTCGATTAGGCCTAGCCGGCGAAGAGATCCGCTCCCATCGCCCACGCATCCTCGGTCTCGAAAGGTTTGACGAAGCCGTTGCGCTCGTAGAGCCTGAGAGCCGGGTTGCCTTTTTCGACGCTTAGGCTCAAGGCGCTATAGCCTTGCGACTTGGCCGCGTCCCGAAGCTCTCTCAGCAGCGCTCCGCCCGCGCCGCGACCGCGATGGTCCGGGACGACGGCGAGGGCAACCTCGGGCGTCTGGTCGTCGAGAAAGCCATAAGCGGGTTCTTCGGAGGCCACAAAACGGTACCAGGCGGCGCCCAACCTTCCCCTGTCGAGATCCTCAGTCAGGACGGCGGTGTCGCCCGGCCGTCCCCAGCCCTGGAGGTAACGGGCGTGCTCGAGACCCGACAGGGCCTCCACTTTTTTTGGCGGCCGCGGTTCCCCAGAACGCCAGTAGGCCGTCTCGTACAACACCTTCCAACGGAAGCCGAGATCCACGGGTTCGTAGGGTTGTAGCCGGCAGGACGTTTGTGCCGCTCCGGCGGACAACTACTCGGCGTTGCCTGCCGGGCGGGTCTTGGCCCGGCAGACGTCGGCGATGAGCTCCGCAACCTCCTCAGCGGCGTCGTTGTCGGGGGCCACGGCCATTACGGTGTCCTGCCCGGCGATGGTGCCGATTATCTTCAGGCCCTTGACCCTGTCAAGCACGTTGGCGACGGCGCCGGCGGTGCCGTCGCGGGTGTGGACGACGACCAAGTTCTGGGCTGGGGTGACACCGAGGGCGAAGCTCGGCAGGACCTCTATGCCGGCGGCTCCGGGCTCGTGTGGCAGCGCCAGGTAGCGGTTGCGGACCTTGAGGACGCCGAGCTCGGCGAGGTCACGGCTCACCGTGGCCTGGGCTACCTCGACCCCGATGTCCGAGAGCGCCGCGACCACGTCCTGCTGGGTCCCCAGCTCCCGCTCCGAGATCACCCTGAGTATGAGATCCTGCCTCGTCCCCTTGTCCACGTTTGAGAGCGTCTTCTCCATTCCTTGCCTCCTGCTCCTCCCCTACCTCAGGTACTCGAGCCCGGCATCCTCCGGGAACCCCAGCGCCAGGTTCATGTTCTGCACCGCCGCCCCGGACGCCCCTTTGAGCAAATTGTCCACGGCCGAAAAGAGTAGGAGCTTCCCGGCCCTCTTGTCCAACGCAGCCGAGAGTCTAGCGCGGTTCGTGTTGGCGACGTGCGAGATCTGGGGGACCTCGTCCCTAGCCTCGACAAACGCCCATCCCTCGTAGTCCTCCGCGTACCACTCAAGGACCTCCCCAGCCTCCGGGAGCTCCCCAGAGTCCCCCAGCTCGACGTAGATCGTCTCCAGCTCCCCGCGGGTGATGGGCAGGAGATGGGGCACGAAGGTGACCTCGGGCACCTCGCCCACACGCCTCAAGACCGCCTCGATCTCCGGCGTGTGCCGGTGGTGCGGCGTCCCACCGCTCAACCCATAGGGCGAAACGTTCTCGTTAACGGAGACAAAGTGCGTCTTGGTAGTAGGCTTGGCCCCCGCCCCGCTCACCCCGCTCAGCGCGTTGATGGCCACCGATGAGACCTTTAGCCGCTTCACGACCGGCGCGAGGGCAAGCACGGCCGCCGTCGGGTAACACCCGGGGTTCGCCACAAGCCTCCCCGGCGGCGCCCCGAAGACCTCCGGCAGGCCGTAGTGTGCCTCCTGTAATAGCTCCGGCACGGGATGCTCCCCATACCACTCGTTGTACAGGGCCACGTCCACGAGCCGGAAGTCCGCCGAGAGGTCCACGACGAGCCTCGTCCCGGCCTCCAGGAGATCCCGTACTATCCCCGCGCTCTCCATGTGTGGGTAAGCCACAAACGCCACATCCAGAGCCGAAGCATCTATCTCGCCCGGCTCGACGAACTCGTCCTCCACGTTGAGGTGCGGGTAGACCTCGCCAACCGCCCGCCCGGCGTAACCGCGTGAGGCAACGCTCATGCCCCCCACCTCCGGATGCCCCGAAAGCAGGCGCACCAACTCCGACCCCGCGTACCCGCTGCCGCCGTAGATGCCCGCATACACTCCCACGCGCCATATTATACACCACCCGTGGAATATTTATTCAAGTTTCTGCATAAAACGGTTGACCCTCACACGCGCGGGTGCGACAATAAAGCCCGATGGTGAATAAAAATTCAGAAATCGGAATAGAGAGAACCGGGGCGACGGCGGCCGCCGGATTTCTGGCGGCCGGGGTTGCATGCGGGGTGCGCTACGAGGGACGTCGGGACCTCGGTCTCCTCCTTTCGGAGGAGGTCGGGGGCGCGGCGGCTGTGGTCGTTACCACAAACGTCGTGAAGGCGGCCCCGCTCCTCGTGACGGGGGAGGCGGTCGAGGGCGGAAACGTACGGGCGGTGGTCGTAAACAGCGGCGTCGCCAACGCTGCTACGGGCGAGCGGGGTCTCGAGGACGCCCGCAGGATGCAGGCGCTCGCGGCGGCGGAGCTTAAGCTAGAACCTGAGGAGGTGGCCGTCGCTTCAACCGGCGTGATCGGGGAACACCTCCCCATGGACCGCGTAGAGGCTGGCATAAAAGAGGCCGCGACCTCCTTAAGTGGTGACGGCTCACCCTTCGCCGAGGCCATCCTGACCACCGACACCTGTACCAAAGAGTCCGTGGCGACGGTGGAGATCGGGGGTGAGGTCGTTACCGTCGGCGGGGTAGCCAAGGGTAGCGGCATGATCCACCCGAACATGGCGACCATGCTGGCCTTTGTCACCACCGATGCCGCCGTCGAGAAAGAGTGCCTGCAGAACGCTTTGAACGGGGCGACGGAGCGGACCTTCAACCGCATCACCGTGGACGGCGACACCTCCACCAACGATATGGTCCTCCTCATGGCTAACGGCGCTGCGGGGAACGAGCCGCTCAGGCAAGACTCTCCCGATTACCCGGCGTTCGAGGAGGCCGTCGAAGCTGTGATGCGGGAGCTGGCTAAAGAGATTGCGCGCGACGGTGAGGGGGCGACGAAGCTCATAGAGGTCGTCGTCGAGGGTGCCAAAGACGAGGCTTCGGCGGCGGCGCTCGCCAAGGCGGTCGTCGGGAGCAGCCTCGTCAAGGCCGCCGCGTACGGCGAGGACGCCAACTGGGGCCGGGTGCTGGCCGCGATGGGTTATGCGGGGGTGCCGTTCGACCCGGAGGGTGTAGAGATACAGTTCGGTACCGTCAAGGTCTTCGAGAAAGGGGAGCCCGTGGCGCACGATGCGGCGGAGGCGAACGCGACCCTGGCTGAGGGCGAGATCGTCATCACGGCGCATCTCGGGGAGGGTGAGGGTTCGGCGAGCGCGTGGGGCTGCGATCTGACCCACGAGTACGTCGAGATCAACGGGAGCTACCGCTCGTGAGGAGGCCGATGATAGTCAAGATCGGGGGCAGCGCGCTCGCGGGCGGGGCGCTGGACGACCTACCGGAGATCCTGGCCTCCGAGACGCCCGTGGTGCTCGTGCACGGCGGCGGCCAGCAGCTCACCCGTATGCTCGACGCTCTGGACATCCCGACCCAGTTCCGCGAGGGCTTAAGGGTTACGGACGAGGCGACCATGAAGGTCGCGGAGATGGTCTTTGCCGGCGAGGTGAACAAGGCACTGGTGCGGGAACTCTACGCCATGGGCATACCGGCGGTCGGCCTCTCCGGCACCGACGGTCCGACCTTGCACGTCCAGCCCGTGCCGAACCTGGGCCGCGTGGGGAACGTTACTGAGGTCGAGCCCCACCTCGTCGAGACCCTGTGGACGGGCGGGTTCGTGCCCACCATGGCCCCCATAGGTCTCGGACCGGAGGGGGCGTACAACGTCAACGCCGACTCGGCCGCGGCGGCGCTCGCCGCGGGCCTGGGAGCCGATTACCTGTTCTTCCTCACCGATGTGGACGGGCTCCTGGACGGTAACGAGGCGGTACCCTCGCTCGCCCCGGAGGGGTGTGAGGGGTACGTCGAGAGAGGGCTCGCGGTCGGGGGGATGGTGCCGAAGCTCCGGGCGGCGGCGGAGGCGGCCAGAGAAGGGGTCGAGGTGAGGATAGTAAACGGCAACAAGAAGGGTTCGCTCCAGAAGGCCGTAGCCGGCGAGCCGGTTGGAACTCTGATATCGGAAGGAGTCGTGGCATGAAAGCTGTAATGGAGACCTACAAGCGGATGAACATAGCCCCAACGTCGGGCAAGGGAAGCTGGCTCTTCGACGAGAAGGGCAACCGCTACCTGGACTTCATCGGCGGCATCGCGACCAACACTTTAGGCCACGGCCACCCGGCGCTCGTAGGGGCGGTCCAGGATCAGGCCGGGGAGCTCATACACTGCTCGAACCTATACGAGATCCCGTTACAGGCCGAAGTAGCACAGATGCTTACCGAGGCCACCGACTTCGACAAGGTCTTTTTCTGCAACTCCGGCACCGAGGCGGTCGAGGCCGCCATAAAGCTCGGCAGGAAATACGCTTATGAAACGTACGGTTCGGAGAAGCACGAGGTCCTCACCTTCACCAAGTCCTTCCACGGCCGCACCTACGGCAGCCTCTCCGCCACGGCTCAGGCCACCTACCAGGAGGCCTTCGGCCCCATGGTCCCCGGCTTCGCCTACGCCCCGTTCGGCGACCTCGAAGCGGCCAAAGAAGCCGTGGGCCCGCAGACGGCGGCGGTGCTCGTAGAGCCCATCCAGGGCGAGGGTGGCATAAACCCGGCGCCCGAGGGCTTTCTCGAGGGTTTGCGCGAACTGTGCGACGAGCACGGCGCCGTCCTCATCTTCGACGAGGTCCAGACCGGCGCGGGCCGCACGGGCCACTTGTACGCCTACCAGGGCGTAGGGGTGGTCCCGGATGTCCTCACGAGCGCCAAGGGCCTGGGCGGCGGTGTTCCGGTGGGAGCCATGATGACCAAAGAAGAGTACGCCGTGCTCACGCCCGGCAACCACGGCTCGACCTTCGGGGGTAACCCGCTCGCGATGGCCGCGGTAAAGGCGGTCCTCGGGGTGGTGGGAGATCCCGTATTCCTCGAAGAGGTCCGGTTCAAGGGCGCGATCCTCAAGAACGCCTTATGGCTCGTCGCGGGGCGCGTCCCCGGCGCCGGGGTGCGAGGAGAGGGGCTCCTCCTGGGCCTCGACCTCGGGGACCCCGAGCTAGCCAAAGAGGTCTTCCAGAAGTGCCTCGAAGAGGGCGTGCTCGTCAACCTTATCGCCGGGACCACGATAAGGTTCGCCCCGCCGCTCACCGTTACAAAGAGCGAGATCCGCTACGCCCTCGACACCTTGCGCGCCGCCGTGGACTCCCTCGTGGGCGCCACGCCCGGCGTCCCGGAGACCCAGCCGGCCGTCGCCTGAAGAGAAGGGCACGGGTGATCCCAGCAGAGCAGCAAGCAGGACCGACCTCCCCATCCCCCCTGGCGGGGCGCGACTGCCTAACCCTCGCCGAGTTCGCCCCCGGAGAGGTACGCCTGATCCTGGACGAAGCCCTGAAGCTAAAGATGCTGCGACGGTCGCGCATCCCCTTCAGGCCGCTCTTCGGCAAGACCCTCGCGATGGTCTTCCAGAAGCCTTCCAACCGTACCCGCGTCTCCTTCGAGGTTGGGATGTACCAACTCGGCGGCCACGCCCTCCCCCTGAGCCCGCAGGAGCTACAGATAGGCAAACGCGAGACACCGTCCGACACCGGCCGTGTCCTCGCACGCTACATAGACGCCATCATGGTACGCACCTTCGACCACGAAGAGCTCGAAGAGCTCGCCGCGGCCGCAGACGTACCGGTGATAAATGGCCTCTCCGACTCACACCACCCCTGCCAGGCCCTCGCCGACCTCCTCACCGTCCGCGAAGAGTTCGGGGAGCTGGGAGGCCTGAAGATCACCTACGTCGGCGACGGCAACAACGTCGCCCACTCCCTGGCCCTCGGCTGCGCCCTCACCGACGCCACGCTCACAATCGCCCACCCCGAAGGTCACGGCCCTGACCCGGAGGTCGTCGAGCTGGCCGCGAAGCTCGGCGCCGCCCCGACCCTCACTGAAGATCCGCAAAGTGGGGTAGTAGGCGCACGGGCCGTCTACACGGACGTGTGGGCCAGCATGGGCCAGGAGGCAGAGGCAGCAGAGCGCAGAAAGATATTCGCCCCCTACCAGGTGAACGAAGAGCTGATGAGCCACGCGGTGCCCGACGCCATCTTCCTGCACTGCCTCCCCGCCCACCGCGGCGAAGAGGTGACGTCCGGGGTCATAGACGGACCCCGCAGCCGCGTCTTCGACCAGGCCGAGAACCGAATGCACGCGCAAAAGGCGCTTCTGTACCTGCTGCTCGGTTAGGTCTCCTCCGGCCGGATGCTGTTCGCCCATTCCGAAAAGGCTTTGGAAACCTCAGTGCTGGTCGTGGTGCGGCCTTGCTCGAAACTCTTCATGCGGACCGTCCCCTTCTTGGCGTCCCAGGCGTCAACAAAGTAGGTC